>JBILSW010000154.1:0-6543 GCA_044371895.1 Rubrivivax sp. | reverse complement strand
CTGGCGGGGTCGACGACGATCAGCGCCCCGCCGATGCGGCTGTTGGCATAGGGCAGCAGCGGCAGGGGCTGCTGCAGCTCGAACTCCACCTCGCCGATGTCGTTGACGCGCAGGCCGTCGGCCGGCGCGTGCGCCAGCGTGTGGATGTCCAGCCGGTGGCGCACGGCGCGCAGCCGCGCCTGCACCCAGCGGTGGCCGTGGCGCAGCAGGTAACGGCGCCCGGTCTGGGCCGGCTCGGTGTCCAGCCAGGCCATGGTGGCGCGCAGCGCGCGGGCCGGCGCGATGCCGTCACCGCCCAGCAGCCAGTCGCCGCGCGAGACGTCGAGCATGCGGTCCAGCACGACGCCGGCCGAGCGCCCGGCGCCGGTGGCCTGGACCTCGCCGTCCAGGCCGAGCAGCGCCTGCACCTGGGCGGTCTCGCCGCTGGGGAACACCTGCACGCGGTCGCCGACCGTGATCTCGCCGCGGGCCACGCGGCCCCACAGCACGCGCGGCTGTTCGCCCACGCCGTCGCCCTGGCGCGCCACGTGCTGCACGGGCATGGCCATCGGGGCCTGGCGTGGCTCGTGCGCGCTGGGCAGGGTCTCCAGCAGCTCCAGCAGCGAGGGGCCGCCGTACCAGGGCGCGGGGCTGCGCCCGGCGACGTTGTCGCCGCGCAGCGCCGACACCGGCACGATGCCGGCCAGCGGAAGCGCCGCCGCCGCGGCGAATCGCTGCAGCGCCCCGGCCACGCGGCCGAAGGCCACGCCGAGGTCGGCCACGGCGTCGATCTTGTTGACCGCGAACACCAGGTGGTCCACGCGCAGCAGCTGGGCCAGCAGGGCGTGGCGGCGGGTCTGCGGCAGCAGCGCGGGCTCGGGCTGTGTCAGGTCGAGCTTGGTGATGTCCACCAGCACCACGACGGCGTCGCTGCCCGCCGCGGCCGTGACCATGTTGCGCGTGTACTGCTCGTGGCCCGGTGCGTCGGCGATGATGAACTTGCGCGACGGCGTGGCGAAGTAGCGCCAGGCCACGTCGATGGTGATGCCCTGCTCGCGCTCGGCCTCCAGGCCGTCGGTGAGCAGGCTCAGGTCGACCGCAAGCTCGCCGCTGGCGGCGGCGCGGGCGCGCAGCTGCTCGAGCTGGTCGGACAGGATGGCGCGGCTGTCCAGCAGCAGGCGGCCGATCAGGGTGCTCTTGCCGTCGTCGACGCTGCCCGCGGTCAGGAAGCGAAGCGCCGGCTGCGGCGACGCGGCGATGGCAGCGCGCTCGGGGTGGGCAAGGGCGTTCATCAGAAGTAGCCTTCCTTCTTGCGCCGCTCCATGGCGGCGTCGTTGGCGCGGTCGTCCATGCGCGTGGCGCCGCGCTCGCTGAGCGTCACGCGCAGCGTCTCGGCCACCACGTCGGCGGCGTCGGCGGCGTGGCTCTCCACCGGGCAGGTGCAGGTCATGTCGCCCACGGTCCGGAAGCGCACGGGCAGGCGCTGCACCACTTCGCCAGCGGCCGGCGGCGTCAACCTCGTCAGCGGCACCAGCAGCCCCCGGCGCCGCACGACCTCGCGCTCGTGGCGGTAGTACAGCGCGGGCAGCGAGATGCGCTCGCGGGCGATGTACTGCCACACGTCGAGCTCGGTCCAGTTGCTGATCGGGAACACGCGGAAGTGCTCGCCCGGGCGGTGGCGCGTGTTGAACAGCGTCCAGAGCTCGGGCCGCTGCTCCTTGGGCTGCCACTGTCCGAAGGCGTCGCGGTGGCTGAAGATGCGCTCCTTGGCGCGCGCCTTTTCCTCGTCGCGCCGGGCGCCGCCGATCAGCGCGTCGAAGCGGTGCTCCTCGATGGCCTCCAGCAGCGTCACGCTCTGGTGGGCGTTGCGGCTTTCCAGCGGCTGCGCCAGGCGCACGGTGCCGCGGGCGATGCTGTCCTCGAGGTGGGCGACGAGCAGCCGGTCGCCGCTGTCCGCCACCAGCGCGTCGCGGAAGGCGATCACTTCGGGAAAGTTGTGCCCGGTGTCCACGTGCAGCAGCGGCAGCGGAAGCCGCCCCGCGAAGCCGCCGTCGGCACGGCGGCGCTTGAAGGTCTTCAGCGCGAGGTGGCGCACGACGCAACTGTCCTTGCCGGCCGAGAACAGCAGCGCCGGCCGCTCGAACGAGGCCACGACCTCGCGCAGGATGAACACGGCTTCCTCCTCGAGCGCGTCGAGGTGGCCGTCGTTGACGGCGTCGGCCCGCGGGGCCGGGGCCTGGCTTGGGATCGCATTCATGGGTTCACCGCCTCCGGCAAGGTGCTCGCGTGCAGCCCGCACTCCTTGGCGGACTCGGCCTCCCACCACCAACGGCCGGCGCGGAAGTCCTCCCCCACGGCGACGGCGCGTGTGCAGGGCTCGCAGCCGATGCTGGGGAAGAAGCGGTCGTGCAGCGCGTTGTAGGGCACCCCGTGCAGCGCGACGTAGTGCCAGACGTCGGCCAGCGGCCAGTCGGCCAGCGGGTTGAGCTTGGCACGGCCGGCGTCGTCGGTGTCCTCGAAGGGAACCTCGGCGCGGGCATCGCTCTGCTCGCGCCGCAGGCCCGTCACCCAGGCGCTGCGGCCCGCCAGCAGGCGCGCCAGCGGCTCTAGCTTGCGCAACGCGCAGCAGGCCTTGCGCAGGGCCACGCCCTGGCGCATGGCCAGCTCGCCGTGCTGGCGCACGAAGTGCAGCGTGGCCTCGGCGGGCGGCGCGAAGCGCTCGATGGCGATGCCGTAGCGGCGCTCGGCGGCGTCGGCCAGCGCCAGCGTCTCGGCGTGCAGCCGGCCGGTGTCCAGCGTGGCCAGCGCGATGGGCAGGCGGTGGCGCGCGATCAGGTCGGTGATCACCATGTCCTCGGCGCCCAGGCTCGTGGCTTGCACGATGCGGCCGGGGTGGGCCGCTGCGGCGGAGGCCAGGCGGCCCAGGGCGGTGGCGACGCGCTGCTCGAAACCGGGCGTGGCCCGGGCATGCAAGTCGATGGCGTTCATCGGGCGGCTCCGCGGGCCGGCCGCTCAGGCGGCACGGTCTGGTAGTGGGTGCTGAAGTAGCCCAGGGCGCGCTCGGCGTGGGCCTGCAGCTGGTCGGCCCGCAACTGCACCGCGTCGAAGCCGCAGCGGCGCAGCAGCGGCAGCATGTCGGCCAGCACCTCGCCCGTGGCGCGGATCTCGCCGGCAAAGCGCAGCCGCGCGCGCAGCAGCACGGCCTGGCTGTACGCGCGGCCGTCGGTCCACTTCGGGAAGTGCAGCGCCACGGCGTCGTGGCGGGCGACGGCCTCGGCGTGCGCAAGCACGTCGGCGTCGTTGGGCAGGGCCAGCGCGCCGACGGTGGCGTCGTCGTGGGCGGTGATGAAGTGCATGGGGTGTTCCTCAGGCCGCGGCGGTGGCGCGGCGCGCGGCGTCGGCGGCGCGGCGGAAGGGCAGTGGGCCCAGGCGCCGCGCGGTGTCCACGAAGCGCTCGCCGCCGTGGCGCTCGGCCAGGTAGGTCTCGATCACGGCCTCCAGCGCGTCCGGCACCTCGTCGGCCGCGAAGCTCGGCCCGATCACCCGGCCGGGCACGGCCGCGCCCGACAGCCGGCTGCCGTCGCTGCCGCCCACGGTGAGCTGGTACCACTCGCTGCCGTCCTTGTCGACGCCTAGGATGCCGATGTGGCCGCTGTGGTGGTGGCCGCAGCTATTGATGCAGCCGCTGATGTGCAGGTCGATGTCGCCAATGTCGTGCAGGCGGTCCAGGTCGTCGAAGCGCTCGGCGATCGCCGCGGCGATGGGTATGGAGCGCGCGTTGGCCAGTGCGCACAGGTCGCCGCCAGGGCAGGCGATCAGGTCGGTGAGCAGGCCGATGTTGGGCGTGGCGAATCCGCCCTCGCGCGCCGCCAGCCACAGCGCCCGCAGCTCGTGCGCCGGCACCCAGGGCAGCAGCAGGTTCTGGTCGTGCGTGACGCGCAGCTCGCCGGCGCTGAAGCGCTCGGCCAGCGCGGCGGCGCCGTCCATCTGCTCGGCCGTCGCGTCGCCCGGCGGCAGACCGGGCCGCTTCAGAGACAGCGTCACCGGGCGGTAGCCCGCGATGCGGTGCGCGTGCACGTTGCGCTGCTGCCAGCGCCCGAAGGCCGGCAGGGGCTCGTGCGGCGGCTCGGCGCGTGGCGGCGACAGCGGCGGCACCGTGAAGCCGGCAGCGACGCGGTCGAGCTCGGCCTGCGCGAGGCGCGGCGTCGCCGGGTCGGCGGCCAGCGCGGCGTACTCGCGGTTGACCTCGTCGACGAAGCGCTGGCCCTCGGCACGCACGAGGATCTTGATGCGCGCCTTGTAGGCGTTGTCACGGCGCCCGTGCAGGTTGTAGACGCGCACGATGGCCTCGATGTAGACGAGGATGTCCCGCCAGGGCACGAAGGCACTCAGCTCGGTGGCGATCACCGGCGTGCGGCCCATGCCGCCGCCCACGGCCACGCGGAAGCCCACGTCCCCGGCGGCGTCCCTCACCAGCGTCAGGCCGATGTCGTGCCAGGCAGTGGCGGCACGGTCCTCGGCAGCGCCGTGGATGGCGATCTTGAACTTGCGCGGCAGGAAGGCGAACTCCGGGTGCAGGGTGCTCCACTGGCGCAGCAGCTCGGCGTAGGGGCGCGGGTCCACCGCTTCGTCGGGGGCGATGCCGGCCAGTGCGTCGGTGGTGATGTTGCGGATGCAGTTGCCGCTGGTCTGGATGCCGTGCATGTCGACCTCGGCCAGCAGGTCCATGACGTCGGCGCTGCGCTCGAGCGGGATCCAGTTGAACTGCAGGTTCTGGCGCGTGGTGAAGTGGCCAAAGCCGCCGCGCGGGCGGGCCCGTCCTGCGTCGTCGGGCAGCTCGTGGCGGTCGAACTCGCGGGCGATGCGCGCCAGCTGGCGCAGCTGGCGCGCAGACAGCTCGCCGTAGGGGACGGCCACGCGCAGCATGGGCGCGTGGCGCTGCACGTACCAGCCGTTCTGCAGACGCAGCGGGCGGAACTCGTCGTCGGGCAGGTCGCCCCGCAGGTGGCGCTGGAGCTGGTCGCGGTACTGCGCCGCGCGGGCGCGCACGAACTGGCGGTCGAAGTCGGTGTAGCGGTACATGAGGGAGGGGCTCGGGACGGGGCGTTGCCCGGCCGGCGGGGCAGGGCAACGCGACTCTAGGAATCCGCCTTCATTTCCGGAAATACATGTTTGGAATCTTCTTATGCCGATTTCGATATGAACGAGCGACGCAAGGGCAGGTTCCTAGAATGCCGAGATGCATCGACGCGCACTCCTGGGCACTGCGCTGCTGGCCCTGGCCGGTTGCCAGACCGTACCCGCCCCCAGCCCCACGCCCCCCGCCGCACCACCCCCACCACCGCCGCCGGTGCCGCAGCGACCGCCGCGGCTGGGCCTGGCCCTGGGCGGTGGCGCCGCCCGGGGCTTTGCCCACATCGGCGTGATCCAGGTGCTCGAGGAGGCCGGCATCCGCGCCGACCTCGTGGTCGGCACCTCCGCCGGCAGCCTGGTGGCGGCGCTGTATGCCGCCGGCAAGAGCGGCACGGAGCTGGCCGCGATGGCGCTGACCATGGACGAGAGCGCCATCACCGACTGGAGCTTCCCTAGTCGGGGCCTCATCCGCGGCGAGGCGCTGGCGCGCTACGTGCGCGAGCAGACCGGCGGCCGGCTCATCGAGCAGATGCCGATGCCGCTGGGCATCGTGGCCACCGACCTCGACAGCGGGGCCGGCGTGCTGTTCCGCCGGGGCGACACCGGCACGGCGGTGCGCGCCTCCAGCGCGGTGCCGGCCGTGTTCCAGCCGGTCCGGATCGGCGAGCGCGAGTACGTGGATGGCGGCCTCGTCTCGCCCGTGCCCGTGCGCTACGCGCGCGAGATGGGCGCAGAGATGGTGATCGGCGTCGACATCTCCACGCCGCCGGAGGGGGCCGCCACCGACGGCACGTTGCGGCTGCTGCTGCAGACCTTCGCCATCATGGGCAAGAGCATCAACCGCTTCGAGCTGCGCGAAGCCGACATCGTGCTGCGGCCGGCCCTGACGGGCGTGAGCAGCGCCGACTTCACGGCCCGCGTGCGCGCCATCCGCGCTGGGCGCGAGACGGCACAGGCGCAGCTGGCCGAGATGCGCAGCAAGCTGCTGCTGCTGGCGAGGCCCGCCTCCGGCTGAGCGTCAGGCGACGCATTCAGTCGCCTGCGTGCGGCTCTGGAAACTGGCCGCGCAGCAGCTGCCGGGCCACCTTGTCGACCGCGGCCTGCGCGGCTACCGCCTCGGGCAGCCAGCCGCGGGCACCGGCCCAACGCAGCATGGCCTGCAGGTCGCCGACGTCGCTGTCCTGGCCGAGGCCGTCGCCACCGGCACCGACCACGGTGCTCAGGCCTGGGTTCTCGGCGAAGGCGCGGCCGCTGACGAGGATCTGCAGCAGCGGCCGCGTCAGCGACTGCCGCACCCGCTGGATGGTGGCGGCCAGCTCGGCCATCCGGTCCTCGCGGGCAATGACCGCGCTCTGCGCCAGGTGGAGCACGCCGTAGTCCCGGCTGCGCAGCGTGGCGACGAGCTCGGCGTCGTCGCGCGGGACGGCGAAT
>JBILSW010000206.1:0-5625 GCA_044371895.1 Rubrivivax sp. | reverse complement strand
GGCCAGCGTGATGTAGCTGCTGGTGCGGGTGTCGTAGAGGCGCCGGTTGGGGTACTTCTTCAGCAAGCGCACGCCCACGGCGCCAGCTTCGGCCGAGCCGGCGGCTGCGGGGTCGGGCGGCTCGCGTCGGGTCGGCATGCGGTCCATCCTAGCAGCCCCCCTGCGCCGCCCCGCGCGGGTTTGCCCCGTGAGGACCGCCATCAGGGAGCGCCGCGAGCGACGAAGTGTGGATTCTCGAACCCGGGCTTGCCGTAGCGCAGCGGCACCCCGTCGAGCCCGCACACCGCGCCGCCGGCGGCACGCAGCACGGCGTGGCCGGCAGCGGTGTCCCACTCCATCGTGCGGCCCAGCCGCGGGTAGATGTCTGCCTCGCCGCAGGCCAGCAGACCGAACTTCAGCGACGATCCGGCGACCCGATGCCGCAGCGGCCGCCCCGCCAGGCCCTGCGCCGCGAGCCAGCCCTGCAACGCCGCCTCGTCGCCATGCGAGCGGCTGCTGGCCACGACCAGCTCGCCCGTGGGCGGCACGGCGCGACAGGCGATGGCACGGCGGCCATGGGCATCCTCGCACCAGGCGCCCTGCCCCACGTGGCCAGCATAACGCCGCCGCTGCACGGGAACCTGCACCACGCCCAGCACCGGCGCGCCGTCCTCCACGAGCGCGATGTTCACCGTGAACTCGCCGTTGCGCGAGACGAACTCGCGCGTGCCGTCTAGCGGGTCAACCAACCAGAAGCGCCCACTCACGGCGGGCACCGCGCCTCGCGCGGCGGCCTCCTCGGCCACCACAGGCAGCCCTGGCGTCAGGCGGTGCAGCGCAGCGACGATGTGCGCCTCGGCACGCTCGTCGGCCACCGTCACCGGCGAGGCGTCGGCCTTGCCCCGGACCCGGAAGTCGGTCGCGTAGACCTCGAGGATCAGCGCCGCAGCCTCCTCGGCCAAAGCCTCGACCGCGGCCAGCAGCCCGGTGGACGCCCCCATCAGTCGGCCGCGCCACCGTAGCCGGCAGGGGGCACCACCGGCGGCTTGCCGCGCCCGAGCACCCTGCGCAGCAGCGCGCCGAGCCCGCGTCCCAGCAGGCGCAGGAACACCAGCGTCAGCACCGCCTCGACGAAGGTCTGCACGAAGGCCAGAAACGGATTGGTGCGCTCGGCGCGGCGCCGGAACTTGGCCACCATGCGCTCGCGCGCGATCTCGATGGAGTCGTAGAAGCTGGGGATCACCAGCAGCGTCAGGAAGGTGCTGGTGATCACGCCGCCGATGATGGCCACCGCCATCGGCCGGTAGAACTCGCCGCCCTCGCCGATGCCCACCGCCACCGGCACCATGCCGGCCACCAGCGCGAAGGTGGTCATCAGGATGGGCCGCAGCCGCTTGCGTCCGGCGGCCATCAGCGCGTCCTCGCGGCCCATGCCCTCGTGCTCAAGCACGCGCGCCGCGTCGAGCAGCAGGATGGCATTCTTGGCCACCAGGCCCATCAGCATGATCACGCCTATGAAGCTCATCAGGTTCAGGCCGCTGCCCACCATCAGCAGTGCCACGACGACGCCGATCAGAGAAAGCGGCAGCGACAGCATCACCGCCAGCGGTGCCGTGAAGCTGCCGAACTGCACCACCAGGATCAGGTACATCAAGCCCACGCCCATCACCAGCGCGGTGCCCATGGCCGCGAACACCTCCTGCTGGTCGCGCGAGGCACCGGCCAGTTGCAGCCCGTAGCCGGGCGGGAAGTTCATCTCTGCGGCGATGCGGCGCGCGTCGGCCGTCACCTCGCCCGGGCTACGGCCTTGCGCATTGGCCGCCACCGTGATGGTGCGCCGACCATCCTCGCGTTGGATCTGGCTGGGCGCCTTGCCCATGGTGACGGTGGCAATCTGCTCCAGCGGCACCATCATGTTGCCGCCGGTCACGGTGATGGGCAGGCGCTCGATGTTGGCGGCGTCGACGCGGTCTTCCGGCGCCAGCCGAACGGCGACATCGCGCGTCTCGCCGGTGGGATCGACCCAGTCGCCCACCTCCGCCCCCGCGAAGGCCACGCGCAGCGCCTGCGCCGCGTCGTTGACGCTGATGCCCAGGGTGTTGGCCAGGCTGCGGTCGAGCTCGATCTGCAGCTCGTTCTGCGGGTCCTGCTCCGACAGGCCGACGTCCACCGCGCCCGGCACCTGGCGCAGCCGCGCCATGAACTCGGTGGTCAGTTCCAGCAGCTTGCGCGAGTCCTCGCCGGTGAAGCGGATCTGCACCGGCTTCTGCGCGCCCATGTTCAGGTCTTCGAGCACCACGTACTCGGCGCCCACCAGGCGTGCCATCAGCGTGCGCAGCTCGGCCGCGATGGCCGGCGCGCCGCGCTTGCGCTCGGTGCTCTTGCCGATGTCCACGTAGATGCGGCCGCCGCCCACGCGCACCTGGCTGTTGGTGGCCACGGTCTCCTTGACGGTGCGCGCCAGCGTGGCCGCGGCCTCGACCTTGAGCCGCGCGTACTCCAGGCTGGTGCTGGCCGGCGTGCGAACGTCGATCGCCAGGGTGCCCGCGTCGGCCGCGGGCAGGAAGCTGCTGCCGCCCCACTTGGCCTGCAGCCCGACGGCCGCCACCATGCTGACGACGGCGAAGGCCGCCATCCAGCGCCGGTGGTGCAGCGCCCAGGCGATGACGTGGCCATAGAGGTCGGCCTGGTGGTCGAACCACTCGTTGAAGTGCTTCAGCCACAGGCTGATGCCCTTCTTCGGCGCGTCGTGGTGGCCCGGCGGGTCGCCCCAGTAGGCCGAGAGCATGGGGTCGAGCGTGAAGCTGATGAACAGGCTCACCATCACCGAGGCCACCACGGTGAGCGCGAACGGCGCGAACCACTGCCCCGAGACGCCCGGCATGAACGCCACCGGGATGAACACCGCCACGATCGAGAACGTGGTGGCGGCCACCGCCAGCCCGATCTCCTTGGTGCCGACGAGCGCGGCAGTGATGCGGTCGGCGCCCATCTCCATGTGTCGCACGATGTTCTCGCGCACCACGATGGCGTCGTCGATGAGCACGCCGATGGCCAGGCTCAGGCCCAGCAGGCTCATGAAGTTCAGCGAGAAGCCACACAGCCACACCGCGATGAAGCTGGCCAGCACGCTGGTGGGCAGGCTCAGCGCCGTGATCAGGGTGCTGCGCCAGGAGTTCAGGAACATGTAGACCACGAACACCGTGAGCCCGGCGCCGAAGACCAGCGCGTGGGTCACGTTGTACAGGCTGTTCTCGGCATTGCGGCCGCCGTCCTGCACGATCTCCAGCGTCGTGCCGGCGGGCAGGTCCTGGGCGATCTTCGCCGTCTCGGCTCGCACGGCGTCGGCCATGCTCACGGTGCTTGCCTCGCGCGTGCGCGAGACCGAGATGTTGACATTGGGGTTGCCGTTGCGCATCGAGCGCGACGTGACCTCGGCGTAGCCGTCCTGCACGGTGGCCACGTCGGCCAGCCGCACCATTTCGTCGCCCCGACGCTTGACGACGATGCGCCCGAACTCGCTGGGGCTCTCCAGGCGGCCGACGAGCCGGATGCTCTGGTCCTCGAGGGTGCCGCGGACCTTGCCCACCGGCGCGGTGGCGTTCTGCGCACGCAGCGCCGCCACCACCTCGGTGACCGACACCGAGTATTGGCGCAGCTTGTCAGCGTGCAGCAGCACGCTGAGCTCGCGGCGCAGCGCGCCATTGACGGTGACCACCGCCACGCCCGGCAGCGCGCGGAAGCGGTCGGCGAGCTGGTCCTCGGCCAGGCGCGAGATCTCGGCATGGTCGACCACGCCGGAGCTCAGCGCCAGCTGCATCACCGGCTGCGCCGTGGGATCCACGCGCTGCAGGATAGGCTCGCGCATCTCGACGGGCAGCTTGTAGCGCACCGCGGCGATGGCGTTGCGCACCTCGTCGGCGGCCTCGATCAGATTCTTGTCGAAGTCGAACACCAGCACGAATTGCGCGCTGCCCTCGCGCGCCGTGCTCGACAGGCGGTCAACGCCGGAGATGCTCTGCATCGACCTCTCGATGCGCGAGACGACCTCGCGCTCCACCGTCTCGGGGCTGGCACCGGGGTAGGTGATGTTGACGACCAGCACCGGCGGCTCGACGTCGGGCAGGTTGTTGACGCGCAGCTTGGACAGGGCCAGCAGGCCCAGGCCCATCAGCGCAATGATCAGCACGATCATCGCGATGGGCCGCTTGACGCTGAAGTCGGACAGGAACATGGCAGTCTCCGTGGGGCAGCGAGGCCCGGTTCAGCGCGAGGCCGCCGGCACGGGCGCGGCGGCCGTTGCCGACGGCTTGGCGAACTCGAACTTCTGGCCGTCGACCAGCGAACTCGCGGGGCTGCGCAGCACGCGGTCGCCGGTGGCCAGGCCCGACAGCACCGGGTGCTCGCCGCTGCGCGGATCGCGCTCGCCCAGCTTGACGGCGGTCTTCTGCAGAACGCCCTCGCCGAGCTTCCAGGCGTGGGCGCTGTCGCCGCTGCGGATCACGGTGCCCTCGGGCAGCATCAGCTGCTGTGCTCCGCCGGTCTCGATGCGGCCCTCGGCGAACAGCCCCGCCACGCGCGGCGCATCGACGGCCTTGTCGAACCCCACCTGCACCGCGACCTGGCGCGTGGTGGCGTTGGCCGCGCTGTCGATGCGACGCACCTTGCCGGTGAAGAGACGGTCGCCGTAGCCGTTGACGCGGAAGCTCACGGACTGGCCCACCTTGAGCTCCTGAAGGCGGTCGGCTGACACGAGGCCCTCGAAGCGCAGGCTGCCGGGATCGATGACCTTCACGAGCTCGCGACCCACCTGCGCGGTGTCGCCGCCCGAGACTTGGCGGCCGCTGACGACGCCGGCGAAAGGCGCCCGCACTTCGGTACGGCGCAGCTGCTGGCGAGCGGTGGCAACGCGGGCGCGGGCCGCCACCAGTTCACTGTTGGCGTTGTTGCGGCGCACCTCGGCGTCTTCCAGCGCCTGCATGGAGCTCATGCCCTGGCCCTGAAGCGTGCGCAGGCGCACCACCTGTCGCTCGGCCTGCTCGAGCGACTGCGTGGCGGCCCGCACGGTCTCCTCGGCAGAGACCATGCTCTCGCGGATGGCGGTGTCGTCCAGCCGCACCAGCAGGTCGCCTGCACGCACCAGCTCACCGTTGTCCTTGAGCACTTGCTGCACCGTGGCGGCGACCTCGGCGCGCAGGTCGGCGCGGCGCTCAGGCTGCAGCGATCCGTTGATCACCGGGCCGGTGGCCCGCAGCGTGGCATCCACGGTGCGCACGTCCTCGGGGGCCAGCAGCAGCACGGGCGCGGCGTTCGCCGCCCCGGCGCGAGCAGGCGCCGAGGCGGCGGTTGCGCTGCTGCCGGCCGAAGGGGTGTCGGGCTTGCCGCAGCCGGCCAGGGCCAGCAACAGAAGGACGGCAGCCAGCGCCAAGGGTGGGCGAGTGGCGGCCTCGGCAACCGGGGTCGGTGTCGTCGAACGAAGCATGATTCGGGTGCAAAGCTCGGGGGAAAAGGGCAGACCCGGGCCCCGTGGACGGCGGACTGCACGGCAGGAGCTCAGGCGAGGCGCGAAGCCTAACCGCCCGGCAGCCCCTTCGCCCGGCGAGGCCACGAATCCGTCGCCAGGTGGAGCGAAGGGCCGGCTCCATC
>JBILSW010000153.1:0-6571 GCA_044371895.1 Rubrivivax sp. | reverse complement strand
GAGGCGCATCGTGCCGCGCCCGCGGGCGGCGTCGCCCTCGTGCAGGCGGCTGGCGGGCAGGGCCAGCAGCAGGCCCGCGGCGGCGGCCAGCGCCGTGCCCAGCGCCGACATCGCCAGCGTCTCCCAGGTGCCGCGCAGCACCCGGGCCAGGAACTCGGGGCTGGTGTCGGGCGGGAAGAACTCGCCCAGGAAGCGGCCCATGCTCCGCGCCGCCTCGAGGCTGAAGAACTGCGCCCACTGCAGGTCGAGGCTCCAGAAGCTGGCCACGACGAGCGCCAGCAGCCCCGCCGTGAACCAGCAGGCCCTGCAGCGTGCGTCGAACAGGCGCGGCGGCAGCCGGTAGGGCGGGTTGGCGGCGGGGGGCAGGCTCATGGCGGCGCGCGTCGCTTCAGCCCAGCGCCCGGCGCAGCCCCGCGCTCACGCGGTCGGCCAGCGCCACCAGCAGCACGAACACGGCCAGCATCGTGAAGACCTCACCGCCGTTGAACATCTTCATCGAATTGTCGAGCTGCTGGCCCAGGCCGCCCGCACCCACGAAGCCCAGCACCACCGAGCTGCGGATGGCGCACTCCCAGCGGTAGACCGTGTAGCTCGTGAGCTCGGCCGCGTTCTGCGGCAGCAGGCCGTAGAAGAAGGCCTGCAGGCGCGAACTGCCGTTGCGCAGCAGCGTCTGCGTGGCGTGCGGCTCGCCGGACTCGAGGATCTCGCCGTAGACCTTGCCCAGCATGCCGCCGTAGGTGAGCGCGATCGCCAGCACGCCGGCCGTGGGCCCCAGGCCCACCACACGCACGAAGACCAGCGCCCACACCAGCTCGGGCACGCTGCGCAGCACGATGAGCAGCAGCCGCACGCCCTGGCGCAGCACCGCCGGCAGCGCCGCCATGCGGCCCGACAGGGCCGACACCGACAGCACGCGCGTGGACAGCAAGGTCAGCGGCACGGCCACCACGAACGCCAGCGTCATGCCCGCGGTGGCGATGGCCACGGTGCGCCAGGCCTCGCGCGCCACCATGGCCAGGAATTCGGCGCCATGCGCCGGGGGCAGGAAGCTGGCGAGGAACTGCCCCGTGACCTTGACGTTGTCCCGCTCCAGCAGGATCCACGGCCTGAACTCGGTGGCCACCAGCATCGGCCACAGCAGCACGGCGGCGGCGCCGATCCAGAACACCCGGCCCAGCCAGGCGGGGTCGCGCGCGGGCGGGCCCAGGCGGGGGGAGAGCGTGGTCGGCATCAGGCCGGCAGTCGCTGGCGGGACCGGAACGGTCTCAACGGCAGTGCATCACCACCGGGGCCGGGGCCGGGGTGGTGGGGGCGTCGCCGGGCAGCGGCGCGGCGCCCTGCAACTCGTGCTCGTGCTGCGCGTACAGCCGCTGCAGCCGCTCGCGCGTGACGGCGGCGGCCGGCAGGTCGAAGGCCACCGAGCCCAGGTGCAGGGCCAGGATGCGCGGGAAGTGCGCCAGCGCCATGTCCACCTGGTGCAGCGTGGCCACCAGGGTGACGCCGCGCGCACGCGCCTCACCGACCAGCGTCTCGATGGCCTGGCTGGCGCGCGCGGGGTCGAGCGCCGACAGCGGCTCGTCCACCAGCCACAGCCGCGCCGGCGCCAGCAGCGCACGCGCCAGCCCCACGCGCTGGCGCTCGCCGCCGGAGAGGCGGTCGACGCGCTCGAACAGCTTCTCGGCGAGGTCGAAACGCTCCAGCGCCGCGTGCGCAGCCGGGATGTCGGACGGGTAGAACAGGCTCTTCACGCTGGCCAGCAGCCCCATGGCCGGCAGCCGGCCGGCCAGCACGGACGTGACCACGCGCGGCCGCGGGGGCAGCGGCGGCACCTGGGGCGCCAGGAAGAGGCGCCCGCGCAGCGCCTGCAGCTCGCGCCGCGGCAGCGTCCACGGGTCGATGCCGTCGAGCGTGAGCGTGCCGGCGCTGGGCGGCAGGGCGCAGGCCAGCGCCTGCAGCAGCGTCGTCTTGCCGGCGCCGGACGGGCCGATGACGGCCAGCACCTCGCCAGCGCCGACGCCCAGCTTGGTGGGCAGCAGCGCCGGGGCGACACCGGGCCGCGCCGCCGGGTGGCGGGCGGCCACGCCCTCCAGCCGGATCTCCAGGCCCTGTCGCAAGCTCAAGGGCATGCTCCGCGTCGTGCGCTCACAGCAGCCCGGCGCTGCGGCCGGCGGCCTCCAGGCCCTTGTAGTTCTCGGCCCGGGTGGGGATGTAGCGCGTGGCGCGGTTCAGGCGCAGGATCTCGGCGCCCTCGGGCGTGGCCGGGCTGATGTCGAGCAGCGCCTTGGTGACGCGCTCGCGCAGCGCTGCGGGCATGTCGGCGTGCACCGACCAGTTGTAGTTGAAGAAGGGCGGCGTGGTGAAGAACACGTCCACGGCCTTGGTGTCGACCTTGCCCTCTGAGACGAACTTGCGCCAGACGGTGATGTCCAGCGCCGCGGCGTCGACCTTGCCGCTCACCACGCTGGCGATGGTGGCGTCGTGCGCGCCGCTGTAGGCGATGCGGCGGAAGTCGCGCTCGGGGTTGATGCCGGCGTCGAGCAGGTTGCTGCGCGGCATCAGGTGGCCCGAGGTGCTGCTCGGCGAGCCGAAGCTCACCTGCCGGCCCCGCATGTCGGCCAGGGTCTTGATGCCGCTGTCCGTCTTGGCGATGAACACGCTGCGGAACTGGGTGTCCTCCTCGCGCTGGGCGATGGGGATGATCTTGCCGCCCGAGCGCAGCTGGGCCTGCACATGCGTGAAGCCGCCGAACCAGACGAGATCGACGCGCTTGTTGACCAGCGCCTCCACCGCGGCCGGGTAGTCGGTGACCGGTGTGAACTCCACCTTCACGCCCAGCGTGCGCTCGAGGTACTGCGCCAGCGGCGTGAACTTGCGCACCTGCTCGGTGGCGGCCTCCTCGGGGATGGTGGTGACGCGGAAGACCTGCTGCGCCTGCGCCTGCACCGCAGGCAGGCCCAGGCTGGCAACAGCCGACAGCAGCACGGCGCGGCGGGTGGCGTGGTGGAACGGCATGGGGCTCCTCTCTGGTCGATGGTCTCGTAACCGAAGCGGCGACTCTAGCGAATGCCCGCTGCTAGAGTGGCCCGAGCCCGGAACGCCCCATGACCGCACCCCGCTTCATTGCCGTGACCCGCCCCGATGCCGCCGCGCTGGCCACCGAAGCCGCCGCCGGGCTGCTGCAACCGGCCGCCGCCGTGTCGCCCAAGTTCCTGTACGACGCGCTCGGCTCGCGCCTGTTCGACGCCATCACCGAACTCGACGAGTACTACCCCACGCGCACCGAGGCGGCGCTGTTCGCGGCCCATGGCGCCGCCATCGCCGATGCCGTCCTGGCAGCCACCGGTCCCGCGCCGGCGCTGGTGGACCTCGGCGCAGGCGACGGCGCCAAGGCGGCGCGGTTGTTCCCGCGGCTGGCCCCGGGCCGCTACGTCGCGGTCGACATCTCGGTGGACTACCTGCGGGGCACGCTCGAGCGCCTGTCGCGCGAGCACCCCGGCATCGCGATGCTGGGCGTGGGGCTGGACTTCGGTGCCGGCCTGCGGCTGCCCGACGGCGTCGTCGAGGGCCCGGCGCTCGTGTTCTACCCGGGCAGCAGCATCGGCAACTTCGCGCCCGACGAGGCGCGCGCGCTGCTCGCCGACATGCGCCACGCCAGCCGCGGCGGTGCCGTGCTGGTGGGGGTGGATCTCGTCAAGGCCGCGTCACGCCTGGAAGCCGCGTATGACGACGCGCTGGGCGTGACTGCGGCCTTCAACCTGAACATCCTGCGGCGGCTCAATGCACTGCTCGGTGCCGACTTCCGGCCCCGCCAGTGGCAGCACGTGGCGCTGTACGACGCCGCAGAAGCGCGCATCGAGATGCACCTGCAGGCGCGCGAGGCGCTGGTGGTGCGCTGGCCGGGCGCCGAGCGCCGCTTTGCCGCGGGTGAGCGCATCCACACCGAGAACTCGTACAAGTGGACCTTGCCGCGCTTTGGCGCGCTGCTGTCCGAGGCCGGCTTCGGACAGCATCGGCACTGGACGGACGAGGCCGGCGAGTTCGCGGTGTTCGTGGCGCGGTAGGGCGGCCGGAGCTCAGCTCGCCACGCTGCGCAGGCCGGCCGGGATGTCGCAGCGGCTGGCGCCGAAGAAGTTGCGGTAGGCCGGGTGGGCCAGCCGAGGCTGCGTCAGGCAGGAGGCGCCCTTCAGCACCGGCCGGCCGTCGAACCACGGCGCGCTGTAGTCGCGGTACAGGTGCGGCTCGAAGCCCGCGAAGGGCGCAAACGCGCTGGCCGTCCATTCCCAGACGTCGCCCCAGCGGAAGGCCGCGCCGGCCTGGCGCTCGGCCAGCACCCACTCGGCCTCGGTGGGCAGGCGGCGCCCGGCCCAGCGGCACCAGGCCTGGGCCTCGTGGGCGCTGACGAAGGCCAGCGGCTGATCGGGCCGCAGCCGCTCGCGCAGGCGCTCCACGCGCGCCGGCTCCTGCTGCCGGCGCCAGGCCCAGCCGGCCTCGCTCCACCAGCGCCGCTCGGCGTGGCCGCGCTCGAGAAAAGGCAGGAAGGCGTCCCCGCGCAGCGCCTGCGCGTCGATCTCGAACGGCGCCACGCGCTCGCGGTGGCGGCCGTGCTCGTTGTCGAAGGCAAAGCCGCGCGACTGCGCCGGGCGGCCGAGCTCGACCTCGCCGCCGTCGATGCGCAACGCCGCCGCGGCGGGCGGCAGCGGGCGCGGCTGCCAGCGCGCGTCGTCGATCGCCACGCCGAGGCCGTGCGCCATGTACAGCGCGGCCTCGTGGTGCATGTCCTCGTGCAGCAGCACCAGGCGGAAGGCGTAGAGCGTGTCGTCGGCGTCGTCGGGGGCATCCTGCAGGAGCGCCAGCGTCGCGTCCATCTGCGCTGCGATCTCGGCCCGTGTGCTCGCCGCGTCGGGCAGCGGCAGCGTCCAGCGCGTGGCGTGCGGCACGCTGCTGGAGTCGTACAGCGCCTCGGCGTCGGGCCGCCGCGCGGGGCGGCGCGGCAGCGCGGGGTCGGCCCGCGGGCCCTCGCGCCAGGCCGGGTAGCGCGTCGTCCACCAGCCCTGGAACCAGCCGACGTGGCCCAGCTCCCACAGCGGCGGGTTCAGTTCCCCGCGCTGCGGAACCTGCAGCCCGGGCAGCGTGCGCTCGAACGCCGCGAAGGTGGCCAGCGTGTCGGCGCGGCTGGCGCGCAGCAGCGCGGCCAGCGTGGCGCGGTCGCCCTGGCGCGCGGCACGGGCGGCCGCGCCGGGGCTTGCACCGTCGGGCTCTGGTAGCGTCATCGCATGCATCGGCCGCCCGTCCCTCCGCGGATCGTCCTCGTGACGCCGGCATTGGCTTCGGCCAACAACGGCAACTGGCAGACGGCACGCCGCTGGGCCCGCCTGCTGGCGCCAGCTTATCGCGTGACGCTCACCGACCGCGCCACGCCGGCCCACATCGCCGGCGCCGACGCGCTGCTGGCGCTGCACGCGCGCCGCTCGGCGCCGTCCATCCAGGCCTGGCGCGCGACGCACGCCACGCGGCCGCTGGTGGTGGTGCTCACCGGCACCGACCTCTACCGCGACAACGCGAGTGATGCCGACGCGCAGCGCTCGCTGGCGCTGGCCGACCGCCTGGTGGTGCTCAACGCCCACGGCGCACGCGCGCTGCCCGCGGCGCTGCGGCCCAAGGCCCGCGTCGTGCTGCAGAGCTGCCCGGCGCGCCGGCCGCTGGCCAAGCCGCAGCGCCACCTGCGCGTGCTGATGGTGGGCCACCTGCGCGACGAGAAGGACCCGCGGACCTACTGGCGCGCCATCGCCCGGCTGCACGCGCGGGCCGACCTGCGCTTCGACCACGTCGGCGGCCCGCTCGACCCCGCGCTCGGCGACGAGGCGCGTGCGCGGGCCGCCGCGGATGCGCGCCTGCGCTGGCTGGGCGCGCTGCCGCACGGCACCACGCGCGCCCGCATCCAGCGCGCCCACGTGCTGGTGCACGCCAGCCGCATGGAAGGCGGCGCACACGCCGTCATCGAGGCGCTGCGCAGCGGCACGGCGGTGCTGGCCTCGGCCATCGACGGCAACACCGGCTTGCTGGGCGACGATCACCCGGGCCTGTTCCCGCCCGGCGACGATGCGGCGCTGGCGGCCCTGATCGAGCGCTGCCGCGACGACGCGTCTATGCTGCCCACCCTGCGCGCCGTGGGCGACCGCCGCGCCCCCTTGTTCACGCTGCAGGCCGAGTCTGCGGCTCTGCACGCCCTGCTGGGCGAACTGCTCGTCCCCGCACGCGCCCAGCAGGCCCGCCCCCCTTCCGGAGACCGACCATGAACGCCCCCGACCCCTTCGCCGCCGCGGCGCGCCCCACCGAGCCGCGCCTGACCTCCCTTTCGCACGGCGGCGGCTGCGGCTGCAAGATCGCGCCGGGGGTGCTCAGCGAGATCCTCAAGGGCACGGCCGCCATGCCCATCCCGAAGGAACTGCTGGTGGGCATCGAGACCGCCGACGATGCCGCCGTCTACCAGCTCAACGACGAGCAGGCGCTGATCGCGACGACGGACTTCTTCATGCCCATCGTCGACGACCCCTTCGACTTCGGCCGCATT
>JBILSW010000013.1:0-17238 GCA_044371895.1 Rubrivivax sp. | reverse complement strand
CCGGCGCAGACGCCGTCCACCGCCGCCACGATGGGCTGCGGGCAGTGCCGCATGGCCTTGACCAGCTCGCCGGTCATGCGCGTGAACATCAGCAGCTCCGGCGCCTTCAGCCGCAGCAGCGGGCCGATGATCTCGTGCACGTCGCCGCCGCTGCAGAAGTTGCCGCCCGCGCCCTGCAGCAGCACCGCGTGCACGTCGGTGGCGTGGCGCAGGCGGTGGAACAGGTCGCGCAGCTCGGCGTAGCTGGCAAAGGTGAGCGGGTTCTTGCGCTCGGGACGGTCGAGCGTGACGGTGGCCACGCCGTCATCGACCTGCCAGCCGAAGTGGGTGGCGGCATGGCCTGCCATCGCCACGCGGTTGCCCGCCACCAGTTGCGGATCGACGCGGTCGTTCATCCCGTGCTCCTCGCGCGCTGGAACAGCGCCTCCAGTTGCGGCTTGCCGCTCTGGTACTGGCGCGGCCAGGCCGCGCCGGTGTAGCCGATGCGCGCGGCCTCCTGCAGCGTCCAGGCGGCGTGGGCCAGATGCGGGCGCGCCACCGCGCACAGGTCGGCGCGGCCGGCGCTGACGATGCTGTTGACGTGGTCGGCCTCGGTGATGGCGCCCACGGCCATGGTGGCGATGCCGGCCTCGTGGCGGATGCGGTCGGCGAACGGCGTCTGGTACATGCGGCCGTACACCGGCTGCTGATCGGCGCTGACCTGCCCTGAGCTGCAGTCGATGAGGTCGGCCCCGGCGGCCTTGAAGGCGCGCGCGATGGCCACCGCGTCGGCCGGCGTGATGCCGCCCTCGACCCAGTCGTGCGCGCTGATGCGCACGCTCATCGGCTTGTCGGCCGGCCAGGCCGCGCGCATGGCAGCGAACACCTCCAGCGGGTAGCGCAGCCGGTGTTCGAGCGGGCCGCCCCAGTCGTCGTCGCGGTGGTTGGTGAGCGGCGAGATGAAGGCCGACAGCAGGTAGCCGTGGGCGGCGTGCAGCTCCAGCCAGTCGAAGCCGGCCTCGGCGGCCAGCCGCGTGCTGCGCACGAAGTCGTCGCGCACGCGGTCCATGTCGGCGCGCGTCATCGCGCGCGGCACCGCGCCGTCGGGCAGGTAGGGGCGGGCGCTGGGGGCGATGAGCGGCCAGTTGCCCTCGGCCAGCGGCCGGTCGGCGCCGGTGTGCTGCCAGGGCGCGTTCGTGCTGCCCTTGGGGCCGGCGTGGCCGAGCTGAAGGCCGATCTTCGCCGGGCTCTCGCGGTGCACGAAGGCCACGATGCGCGCCCAGGCGTCGCGCTGCGAGGCGTTCCACAGCCCAGGGCAGCCGGGCGTGATGCGGGCGTCGGCGCTGGGGCAGGTCATCTCCGTCATCACCAGGGCCGCTCCGCCCAGGGCGCGTGCGCCCAGGTGCACGAGGTGGAACTCGCCCGGCACGCCGTCGGTGCAGCTGTACTGCGCCATCGGGCTCACCACCGCGCGGTTGGCCAGCGTCAGGCCGCGCAGCGTGAAGGGGGTGAACAGGGGGGGTGGTGGCGGGGCTTCGACAGGCTCAGCCCGAACGGAGCTTTCTGCGGCCCGAATGGAGCGTTCTGCAGCCCGACCGGAGGTGCTTGCAGCCTGAACGGAGTCCTCGTGCTCGCGTTCTGCCCCCTCCGTTCGCGCTGAGCCTGTCGAAGCGCGTTCCGCGAACCAGCGCTCGAAGCCTTCGAGCCAGGCCCGATCGCGCAGCCGCAGGTTCTCGTGCCCGATGCGCTGGCTGCGCGTGAGCAGGCTGTACATGAACTGCTCGGGCTCCAGCGTGTCGCAGTAGCGCTCGCCGCAGATCTCGAACCACTCCATCGCGTTCCAGGCCGCGTTCTGCAGGCGCAGCACCTCCACGGCGCGCAGCTGCTGGTACTGGGCCAGCACCTCGCCGATGCGCTCTGGCGCGTGGCCCCGCCGCGTGAACTGGCGCGTCAGCTCGATGGCGTCTTCAAGCGCCAGCTTGGTGCCCGAGCCGATGGCGAAGTGCGCGGTGTGCACGGCGTCGCCCATCAGCACCACGTGCTGGTGGCCGCCGTGGGCGGGCGTCTTCAGCCACCACTGCCGGCACTTCACCTGCTGGAAGTTCAGCCACGCGCTGCCGCGCTGGTGCCGGGCGTTGCTCAGCAGCCTCGCGCCGCCGAGGTCGCGCGCGAAGAGGCGCTCGCAGAAGGCGATGCTCTCCTCCGTCGTGGCGGCGTCCAGGCCGTGGGCGCGCCACACGGCCTCGGGGCACTCGACGATGTAGGTGCTGGTCTCGGCGTCGAACTGGTAGACGTGGGCCTGGAACCAGCCGTGCGCCGTCTTCTCGAAGACGAAGGTGAAGGGCTCGTAGCGCTTCTTCGTGCCCAGCCAGATGTAGCGGTTGGGCCGGGTCACGATATGCGGCTCGAAGACGCTCGCGTACTTGCCGCGGATGCGCGAGTGGATGCCGTCGCTGGCGACGATCAGGTCCGCATCCGGCCAGGCGGACTCGTCCTCGGCCTCGGTCTCGAACACCAGCCGCACGCCCACGGCCTCGCAGCGCGACTGCAGGATGTTCAGCAGCTTCTTGCGCCCGATGCCCACGAAACCGTGGCCGCCCGAGCGGATCGTGCGGCCCTTGAACTGCAGCTCGATGTCGTCCCAGTGCGCGAAGCCGGCCTCGATGGCGTCGGCGGTGGCGCGGTCGGCTGCGCGCAGGTTCTCCAGCGTGGCGTCGGAGAAGACCACGCCCCAGCCGAAGGTGTCGTAGGGGCGGTTGCGCTCCACCACCGCGATGTCGTGCGCCGGGTGGGCCTGCTTCATCAGCAGTCCGAAGGCCAGGCCCGCAGGGCCGCCGCCGATGCAGACGATCTTCATGCGCGTCGTGCCGGAGCCGGCAGGGCTCAGCGGTTGACGTCGACCACCAGCCGCCCGCGCACGCGGCCGGCCAGGATCTCGGGGCCCGCGGCCAGCGCGCCTTCGAGCGTGGTCTCGGTGGTCAGCGCGTCGAGCCGGGCGAGGTCGAGGTCGCGCGCCAGCCGCGCCCAGGCCTCGGCACGGCGCGCCATGGGCGCCATCACGCTGTCGATGCCGTACAGCGCGATGCCGCGCAGGATGAACGGCGCCACGCTGCCGGGGAAGTCCATGCCCTGGGCCAGCCCGCAGGCGGCCACCGCGCCGCCGTAGCGCGTGGTGGCGCAGGCGTTGGCCAGCGTGTGGCTGCCGACAGAATCGACCACGCCGGCCCAGCGCTCCTTGCCCAGAGGCTTGCCGGGCGACGACAGCTCGGCGCGGTCGATCACCTCGGCCGCGCCCAGGCCCTTCAGGAACCCAGCCTCCGCCATGCGGCCGGTGCTGGCCACCACGCGATGGCCCAGCTTCGCCAGCAGCGCAACGGCGACGCTGCCCACGCCGCCGGCGGCGCCCGTCACCAGCACGTCGCCGCTGCCCGGCGCGACGCCGTGCTTCTCGAGCGCCAGCACGCACAGCATGGCGGTGTAGCCGGCGGTGCCGATGGCCATGGCCTGCCGCAGGCTCAGGCCCTGAGGCACCGGCAGCAGCCAGTCGGCCTTGACGCGCGCCTTCTGCGCCAGGCCGCCGGAGTGGGCTTCGCCCACGCCCCAGCCGTTGAGCAGCACGGCGTCGCCGGGCTTGAAGCGGGGGTCGCTGCTTTCGCTGACGGTGCCGGCGAAGTCGATGCCGGCGTGCAGCGGGAACCGGCGCACCACCGGGCTCTTGCCGGTGATGGCCAGGCCGTCCTTGTAGTTGACGGTGCTCCAGGCGACGTCGACGGTGACGCCGCCCTCGACGGCCGGCAGGCTGTCGTCGCCGACCGTCTTGACGCCGGCACGGTAGCCGGCGTCGTCCTTCTCGATGACCAGGGCTCTGAACATGGTTTGCGGGGGGTGTGCCAAGACGGGCCGGCAGTGTGACACGCAAGGCGGGCGCACAATCTGAGGTATGGCCCTGTCACCGAGGCGACCGCGACCGTGGTGGATGGCGCTGGCACCCGCGCTGCTGGCGGCCTGCGCGCTGCCACCCCCGGCGCCTGGCACGGCCGAGGCCGACTTGCGCCGCCAGTGGGGCCAACCCACCGACACTCACGGGCTGCCCGGGGGCGGCACGCGCCTGGAGTACGCCACCGGCCCCTACGGCCGCACCACCTGGATGGTGGACCTCGGCGCCGATGGGCGCGTGCAGCGAGCGCGCCAGGTGCTGTCGCCCGAGGCCTTGTTCGCGCTGCCCGCCAGCGCGCTGGACCGTGCCGGCCTGCGCCGCGAACTGGGCCGCCCGGCCGAGGTGCAGGGGGTGCACGGCGGCGGCGAGACCTGGTACTGGCGCTTCGAGACCAACGACTGCCTGTGGCTGGCCGCCTCGCTCGACCGCGACGGCCGCTTCACCGGCGGCGCGCTGCTGCCCGACCCGGCCTGCGACGCCCGGTCAGACGGTTTCGACTGAAGACCTGGCGCCCGCCGGCAGGCGGAATCAGCCCGCCGGCTTGTCCGTGGCCGCTGCGCCCTCGGCGTCGGGCGCCTTCGTGTGCTTGATCAGCAGCTGCGCGGCGATGATGCCGATCTCGTACAGCACGCACATCGGGATGGCCAGCGCCAGTTGCGAGATCACGTCGGGCGGCGTCACCACCGCGGCCACGATGAAGGCGCCGACGATGAAGTAGCCGCGGAACTTGCGCAGCTGCTCGATGGTGACGACGCCGATGCGCGCGAGCACGATGACGGCGATGGGCACCTCGAAGGAGATGCCGAACACCAGGAACAGCGTCAGCACGAAGCCGAAGTACTGCTCGATGTCCGGCGCTGCCGTGATGCTGGCCGGCGCGAAGGCCTGGATGAATTGGCTCATGCCCGGGATCACCAGGAAGTAGCAGAACGCAACCCCGGCCACGAACAGGATGGTGCTGCTGACCACCAGCGGCAGCACCAGCTTCTTCTCGTGCGAGTACAGCCCCGGCGCCACGAAGGCCCACACCTGGTACAGCACCACGGGCAGGGCCAGCATGAAGGCCGCCGCCAGCGTGATCTTCAGCGGCACCAGGATGGGCGAGATCACGTTGGTGGCGATCAGCGTCGCCCCCTTGGGCAGGTGCGCCACCAGCGGCGCGGCCAGCAGGTCGTACAGGCCGGCGGGGCCCGGCCACAGGGCCAGCCCCGCGAACGCGATGACCACCGCGATGAGCGCCCGCACCAGGCGGTCGCGCAGCTCGACCAGGTGCGAGACGAACGGCGCCTCGGTGCCTTCGAGCTCGTCCTTCTTGTCGGGGGTGCCGGCCATGCGGTGTGCGCCTTCAGCGCAGCTTGATGCCCGGCGGGCGGTAGCGCGCCACGCGCGCCGCGCCCGACTGCGCGTGCGTGCGCACGCCGTGGCGCTTCTTGTACCACTGCGGCGTGGCGCCGCGTTTCAGGCGCCATTTCTTCCGGGGGTGCCGGTACTCGGGCGGCGGCGGCTGGTAGCCCAGGCTGCCGGCGTCGCCGGTGTCGGTGCCGTCGAGGCCGGCCGTGGCGGACTTCCAGTCGTTTTCGAAGGCGCTGGTCGCGGAGTTGACCTCGTCGCGCACGGTGGTTTCCACGTCGCGCGCGGCGGTCTCGAACTCGGTCTTCATCTTCTTGAGCTCGTCGAGCTCGATGGATCGGTTGACCTCCGCCTTCACGTCGGCCACGTAGCGCTGCGCCTTGCCCAGCAGATGGCCCACCGTGCGGGCCACCTTGGGCAACTTCTCGGGGCCGATGACGATCAGCGCCACGGCGCCGATCAGGGCCAGCTTGTCGAAACCGAAGTCGATCATGCGAGGAGGCGGTGCGCCAAGCTTGGGGCGCTGCCGCCGCGGATCAGGACTTCGTCTTGGCCTCGACGTCGACGGTGTCGGCGTTCGAGCGCTGCGCGGTGCCGGTGACCTGCTGCTGCGGCGGCGTGGCCTCGGCGGTGCTCTCGCCGCCGGACTTCATGCCGTCCTTGAAGCCCTTGACGGCGCCGCCGAGGTCGGCGCCGATGTTCTTGAGCTTCTTTGTGCCGAAGATCAGCACGACGACCAGCAGCACGATGAGCCAGTGCCAGATGCTGAAGGAACCCATGGTCTTGCTCCTGCAAAAACGTAGTCGTCGATTCTACGAGCCGGGTGTGACGGCCGCCCCGGCTTCAGCCTTTCGCCCACGGGCGCGGTCCGCCCATCACGTGCATGTGGAGGTGGAAAACCTCCTGGCCGCCGTCGCGCCCGGTGTTGACGACGGTGCGGAAGCCGTTGGTCACGCCCAGCTCCCGCATCAGGCGCGGCGCCAGGCCCAGCATGCGGCCGAGCAGCGCCTCGTGCTCAGTACCCACGTCGGCCAGCGTGGCGATGTGCTGCTTGGGGATGACCAGCACGTGCACCGGCGCCCAGGGGTTGATGTCGTGGAAGGCGAGCAACTCGTCGTCCTCGTAGGCCTTGCGGCTGGGGATCTGCCCGGCGACGATCTTGCAGAAGATGCAGTTCGGGTCGGCGTTCATACTGGCATGGCCTTTCCGTCGTTCCAGGCGAGAAAGCCCCGCACCACCCGGTAGATCAGCCAGATCGAGTTGGCAAGCAGGATGGCAAAGCCGATGAGGATCCACACCGTGATGAAGCCCAGAACCGCCCAGGCAAGGCCCCACCAGAAGGTGCGGATCTGCCACGTGAAGTGGCTCTCGTAGATCGTGCCGCGTGCGTCGTCGCGTTTGACGTAATTGACGATGATGGCCACGATGGCGGTGATGCCAACCAGGGCCGAGAAGGCGTAAAGCAGGTAGGTCACGAGCGTCAGAGTGCGCAGGCTCTGCAGTCGACCGTCCTGCTGAGAGTGCTGAACTGACTGGTTCATGGTTGTTCCCCCTGCTCGCGTTGTTGCATCTTGCGCGCGGCGAACTCTTCCAGGCCGGACAGCCCCTCGCGCCGCTCGAGTTCGGCCAGCACCTCGGCCGGCTTCAAGCCGAAGGCCTCGAGCGCCACCAGCGCGTGGAACCACAGGTCGGCGGCCTCGGCCACGATGCGCGCGCGGTCGCCATCCTTGGCGGCCATGACGAACTCTGTGGCTTCCTCGCCGATCTTTTTCAGGATGGTGTCGGTGCCCTTGGAAAACAAGCGCGCGACGTAGCTGGTGTCAGGCGTGCCGGCGGCGCGACGCTGCGCGATGACCTCAGCGAGCCGGGCCAGGGTGTCGTTGCCGGACGTCATTTCTTGTAGACGGTGGCGGGGTCCACCAGCACCGGCTCGACGCTGTGCCACTGGCCGTCGGGCCCCAGCTGGCGGTAGAAGCAGCTGTGGCGGCCGGTGTGGCAGGCCACACTGGGGTCGTGCCCCAGCTGCGTCACCAGCAGCAGGATGACGTCCTTGTCGCAGTCCATGCGGATCTCGTGCACCTTCTGCACATGGCCGGACTCCTCGCCCTTGTGCCACAGCCGCCCGCGCGAGCGGCTCCAGTACACCGCGCGGCCGCTGGCTTGCGTGGCGGCCAGCGCCTCGCGGTTCATCCACGCCAACATCAGCACGTCGCCGCTGCCCCGCTCCTGGGCGATGACGGGCACGAGCCCGCCGGCATCCCACTTGACCTTGTCGAGCCAGTCCATGATGAGCCGCAGTCTAGCCTTCGCGGGTCTCGGGCGGGGCATCGTGGGTCGGCCCGGCGAAACCGCGCTCGGCCGCCAGCCAGCCGAGCACGGGGACGGTGCCGGGCAGCACGGGCCGAACGGCCACGGGCAGCTGCTGCCAGGCCATGGCCTGGCCCTCTCGCATCTGCACCTCGCCCGTCCAGGCGAAGACCTTGCAGAAGCGCAGGCGGACGAGGGCGTGCGGGTAGTCGAAGAGCCGCTCCTGCCAGGGCTCGGCCGCGCCGATGGCGATGCCCAGTTCCTCGTGCAGCTCGCGCGCCAGGGCCTGCTGCAGCGTCTCGCCGGGCTCGATCTTGCCGCCCGGGAACTCCCAGCAGCCGGCGTAGACCTTGCCCGGCGGCCGGCTGGTCAGCAGGAAGGCGCCGTCGGCGCGGATGAGCACGCCCACCGCCACGTCGACGGGGTGGCGATCCCCGGTGCGCGCGGCGTCCGGCGGGGCTGTCTCAGCCATGCCGGGCGCTGTAGTCGCGCGCGAACTGCTGCGCCACGCGCCCGCTGCGGCTGCCGCGCTCCAGCGCCCACACCAGGCTCTCGGCGCGCGCCGCGGCCACGGCGGCGTCGTCCAGCCCGAAGGCGCGCAGCCATTGCGCGACGATGGCCAGGTACTCCTGCTGGCTGAAGGGGTAGAAGCTGATCCACAGCCCGAAGCGTTCCGACAGGGAGATCTTCTCCTCCACCACCTCGCCCGGGTGCACCTCGCCGTCCTCGGTGTGCTGGTAGCTGAGGTTCTCCTTCAGGTACTCGGGCAGCAGGTGGCGGCGGTTGCTGGTGGCCACGATCAGCAGGTTGTCGCCCGCCGCGGCCACGCTGCCGTCGAGCACGCTCTTCAGTGCCTTGTAGCCTGGCTCGCCCTCGTCGAAGCTGAGGTCGTCGCAGAACACGACGAAGCGCTCGGGCCGGCCGTCCACCAGGTCGACGAGGTCGGGCAGGTCCACCAGGTCGGCCTTGTCGACCTCGATCAGGCGCAGCCCGCGCGGCGCGTACTCGTTCAGGCAGGCCTTCACCAGGCTGCTCTTGCCGGTGCCGCGGGCGCCGGTGAGCAGCACGTTGTTGGCGCGGCGCCCGGCCACGAACTGCTCGGTGTTGCGCACCAGCCGTTCCTTCTGGGCGTCGATCTCCTTCAGGTCGGCCAGGCGGATGCCGCCCACGTGGCGCACGGGCTCCAGCACGGGCCCGCGGCCGCGGCGGCGGTAGCGCCAGGCGATGGCACCGTTCCAGTCGGGTGCGGCCGCGGCGTGCGGCAACACCTGCTCCAGGCGTGTGATCAGGCCATCGGCGCGCGCGATCAGCGCCGCGACGGCGGGGGGCAGGTCGTCGGTCATGCGGCCGGCAGTCTAAGCGGCGGGCGGCAGGGCCACGACGGCGTCGGCCGTGCAGGCGAAGACGCGGTCGGCCGGCCCGCGCGGCAGCACGTGGCTGCCGGTGAACTCGCCGAAGGCCGGCAGCACGCCCACCGCGGGGCCGAAGTGGAAGCAGGGCAGCCGCAGCCGCTGGTGGGCCCGCCCGCCCAGCACCACGGCCGGGTGCACGTGGCCGGCCAGCGCGTATCGGCCTTGGCCGGCGCGGCCTTGCCCGGGATGGTGGGCCAGCGCCAGGCTGTCCAGGCCGGGGGGCGACCAGGGCTCGTCGACGCAAGTCACGCCCCAGTCGCCCGGCGGGTCGCCGGCATGGCCGTCGTGGTTGCCGCGCACCAGTGTCAGTTCGAGCGCCGCGTGGCGGCCGCGCCAGGCTGCCACCGCCGCCAGCGTGGCTGCGCCGCGGCCGCGCGCGGCGTGCAGAAGGTCGCCGAGAAAGACGACGCCGCGAACCACAGGGCCGCTGGCCGCGCAGCGTGCCAGCGCCGCGTCCAGCCTCGCCAGCGTGCCGGCCGTCGTGCCCTCGGGCACGGGCACGCCCAGGCGGCGGAAGCTCTGCGCCTTGCCGATGTGGGCGTCGGCCACCAGCAGCAGTGCGGCGTCGGGCAGCCACAGCGCGCGCTCGGGCAGCGGCACCAGCCGGGCGCCGCCGGCGTGGTGCTCGGGCGGCTTCATTGCACCAGGCGGGCGAGGGCGGGTTCGAGGTGCTCGGTGGGCGGGCGCTTGAAGCCGCTGCGCGCATAACGCTGCAAGCGGCCGACCACCAGCGCCGTCAGCGCAGAGGCCAGCGCCTGTGCGTCCACCGTGGGCGTGGGCGAGCCGGCGGCCTCGGCTGCGGCGCGCAGGCCCACGCGCAGCTGGCTCTCCACGCGCTCGAAGAACTGGTTCATGCGCGCGTTGAGCCGCTCGTGCTCGAACACCAGCGCGTCGCCCACCATGACGCGCACCATGCCCGGGTTCTTCTCGCCAAACTGCAACAGCACCGCGGCGATGCGCCGGACCTGCTGCGCCGGCACGGGCTCGCGCTCGGTGATCTGGTTGACCAGCGTGAACACGCTGCCCTCGATGAACTCGATGAGCCCCTCGAACATCTGCGCCTTGCTGGCGAAGTGGCGGTACAGCGCGGCCTCGGACACCTCGAGCCGGGCCGCCAGCGCCGCGGTGGTGACGCGCTCGGCGCCGGGCTGCTCGAGCATGGCGGCCAGCGTCTGCAGGATCTGCACGCGGCGCTCGCCGGGCTTGGGGCGCTTGCGGCCGGGCGCAGCAGGAGCGCCGGATTCGGCCGCAGCACCGGCGCTGTCTGCCTCGGGGTCCTGCGGCTGGGCTTGGGGCAGGGCGGACATCGGGGCGGCGCGCTGAAAGGGGGATGGGCGCGGGCATTCTGGCACGGGGCCGCGGCGTCGCTTCTTGCAGGTAAACACCAACCCGCGCGCCGCCCGATCAGTGGCGCAGCAGTTCCGCCAGCCGGCGCACGCGCCGGTCCACGTAGGCCGGCCTGCGGTGGCGGCGGGCGTTGGCGCTCTGCACGTGGGACACCGAACGCTTCAGCCAGCGCTGCATCCACACCGTACCCATGCCCACGGCGCGGGCCGCCTTCTGGTGCATCAGCGTGTCCTCCACCAGCACGCAGCGCGCGGGTGCCACCTTCAGCCGCGCCGCCACGTGGCGCAGCATGCGGCAGTCGGGCTTGGGGCGCAGGTGGCCGAACATGGCCATGTCCTCGATGGCCAGCAGACCGTCGAACAGGCGCTCGGCACCCAGCACGGCCAGCACGCGGCGCGCGTAGGCTGCCGGGGCGTTGGTGAGGATGAACTTGCGGCCCGGCAGCCGCGCCAGCGCCGAGAGGTCGTGCGCGTGGCCGCGGACGCGGTCCTCCAGGCCCGGCAGCGCGTGGGTGACATGCAGGAAGTGCGCGGGTTTCACGCCGTGGTGGCGCACCAGCCCCAGCAGCGTCGCCCCGTACCAGTGCCAGTAGCGCCGGCGCAGCGCGGTGGCGGCGTCCGCGTCGAGCCCGAGCTCGCTGCGGATGTAGGCGTTCATGGAATCGTGCAGCTGCGGCATCGAGGCCGTGGCCGCGTCGTGCAGCGTGTCGTCGAGGTCGAACAGCCAGACGCGGTCGCGCGCCATCAGAACAGCCAGAAGCGCTTCTTGCGCAGCTTGGCGGCCTTGATGCGTTCGCCCTGCACCAGGCAGCGCACGATGAAGTCGACGCGGGTCTTGTCGAAGCGGCGCTCCTTCATGACCGGCGGCGTGCCCGACGAGATGCGCTGGCTGACCTCGAGCCAGCCGCGGGTCTGGTTCCAGCGGATCCAGAAGTTGTGGCTGCGCTTGGCATTGCGCTCGGGCCACACGTAGCGCACCGAGTCGCCCGAGTAGCCCAGGCTGGCGCCGTTGGGAGCGTGCAGCCACACCAGAATGCGCGGGCCGCTGTCGGGCAGCGTCGTCGCGCGCTCCCGGCGCAGCCGCAGGTCCTGCGGAAGCGCAGCGTTGGTGGACTCGATGCGCTGCCACAGCGCACGCAGGGCGTGCGCGCCGTCGATGGGCACGGTGAAGTCGCGGCCCGTGTGGGTGCCGGCCAGTCTCTGGCGACGCTTCCGCTCCCTTTCGATCCAGGACATGGCGGGTCCAGGATCAATGCGACCGGATCATCGTGCCGTAGGCCTGGTCGGTCAGGATCTCCAGCAGCATCGCGTGGGGCACGCGCCCGTCCACCACGTGCACGGCGTTGACGCCGCTGCGGGCGGCGTCGATGGCGCCGGCCAGCTTCGGCAGCATGCCGCCGCTGATGGTGCCGTCGGCCACGAGATCGTCGATCTGCCGCGGCGTGAGCTCGGTGATGAGGTCGCCGGCCTTGTCGAGCACGCCGCGGATGTTCGTGAGCATCACCAGCTTCTCGGCCTTCAGCACCGTGGCCAGCTTGGCGGCCACGAGGTCGGCGTTGATGTTGTAGCTCTCGTTGGCCTCGCCGAAGCCGATGGGGCTGACCACGGGGATGAACTGGTCGTCCTGCAGCGCCTTGACGACGCTGGGGTCGATGGCCGTGATCTCGCCGACCTGGCCGATGTCGTGCTCCTTGGAGGGGTCGTCCTTGTCGGTCATCCTCATGCGGCGGGCGCGGATCAGACCACCGTCGCGGCCGGTCAGGCCCACGGCCTTGCCGCCGGCGGCGTTGATCAGGCCCACGATGTCCTGCTGCACCTCGCCGGCCAGCACCCACTCCACCACTTCCATGGTCTCTTCGTCGGTCACGCGCATGCCCTGGATGAAGGTGCCCCTCTTGCCGACCTTGGCCAGCGCCTCGTCGATCTGGGGGCCGCCGCCATGCACCACGATGGGATTCATGCCCACCAGCTTGAGCAGCACCACGTCCTCGGCGAAATCCTGCTGCAGCGCGGGGTCCGTCATGGCGTTGCCGCCGTACTTGATGACCAGCGTCTTGCCGTGGAAGCGGCGGATGTAGGGCAGTGCCTGGGCCAGGATCTCGGCCTGGTCGCGCGGCGTGATGTGCGAGAGGTCGTGCGCGTGGCTGGGAGAGTCGGCGGGGCTGGCCATGGCGTCCGGCAAATTTGCGCTAAGGTCCCGGCATTGTAGGAATCATCGATGCCTGCCCCGAGGACACGATCATGAAGAAGTGGCACATCACCTTCGCCGCGTTGCTGCTGGCGGGCGGCGTTCACGCGCAGGCCCCCACCGCCAGCGGCGAGATCACCAAGCTCGACAAGGCGGGCGCGCGCATCACGCTCAAGCACGGAGAGATCAAGAACCTCGACATGCCGCCCATGACCATGGTGTTCCGCGTCTCCGAGCCGCGCCTGCTCGAGGGCCTGGCCGTCGGCCAGCGCATCGGCTTCACGGCCGAGCGCATCAACGGGCAGTTCACCGTCACCTCGGTGACCAAGGCGCCGTGATGGGGGCGACGACGATGATGAACCGCCAGGTGCGCCTGGTCGCCCGGCCCGTGGGCCTGCCCAAGGCGGCCGACTGGACCATCGGCGACGAGCCGCTGCGCGAGTTGGCCGAGGGCGAGGTCCGCGTGCGCGTGACGGCGATCAGCCTCGATCCGGCCATGCGTGGCTGGATGAACGAGGGCCGTAGCTACATCCCGCCGGTAGGGCTGGGCGAGGTCATGCGTGCCGGTGGCGTGGGCGTGGTCGAGACCTCTCGCCACCCGGCCTGGGCGGTGGGCGAGGCCGTCAGCGGCATCACCGGCGTGCAGACGCACTGGACGGTTTCTCCGGACCTTGACCGCAGCGCTGGCCTGGCGAGGATCGACCTGCGCCTGGGCACGCCGGCGCAGTGGCTCAACGTGCTGGGCATGCCGGGCATGACGGCCTACTTCGGGCTGATGGACGTGGGCCAGCCCAGGCCGGGCGAGACGTTGGTCGTGTCGGGCGCCGCGGGCGCGGTGGGGCAGACCGTGGGCCAGCTCGCGAGGATCAAGGGCCTTCGCGTGGTGGGCATCGCGGGCGGCGCGGCCAAGTGCGACTGGGTTGTGAAGGAGCTCGGTTTCGACGCCTGCATCGACTACAAGGGCGGCAGCGCCAAAGACGGCCTGAAGGAGCATTGCCCCAAGGGCGTGGACATCTACTTCGACAACGTCGGCGGCGAGATCCTCGACACCGTGCTCACGCGCATCAATCGCAAGGCGCGCATCGTGGTGTGCGGCGCCATCAGTCAGTACAACAACACCGCGCCTGTGCAGGGCCCCAAGAACTACCTGAGCCTGCTCGTGAACCGTGCGCGCATGGAGGGCATGGTGGTGTTCGACTACGCCGACCGCTACCCCCAGGCCGTTGCCGAGCTGGCCGGCTACCTGAAGGACGGCCGGCTCAGGAGCCGTGAAGACATGGTGGTGGGTGGCGTCGCTGCGTTCCCGGCCACGCTCAACAAGCTTTTCAGCGGCGAGAACTTCGGCAAGCTGGTGCTGAGCCTGCAGACCTGAGACGCTCCGGGCCTGTTCGCGACTCTTCCCTGGGCGTGGCCGAGGGATGCTCAGAAGCAGGCCCTTTGCGAAGCGTTGAGCCGGACGCCTTCGAAGCCCAGGGCAGCCACGCCGCGAACCTGCGTCAGCTCCAGGGCGCCGGCGCGCAGGGTGGCCACCACGCTGGCCGTTGCAGGCGCTTCGCCGTCGTGCAGGCCGTCGGCCCGCGCGCGGCCGTCGAACGCCTGGGCCGGCGCCGCCTGCCCGCGCCGCAGCATCGTCACCGCCACGCGCTGGAAGTGCTGCCGCACGAAGATGCCGACTTCCCGCCCGCACCACCACCCGGCAAGCCGCGCCGGCACCACCCACAGGTGCACCGTGCTGGTCTTGTCGCGGCCGATGGGCTTGTCGGGGGCGTCGACCACCACGCTGCGGTCGGGCCGCCAGTCGCCCAGGTCCCAGTCGTGGCTGACGATGCGCGTGCCGGGCTTCAGGGCCAGCAGCCGGTCGCGCAGTTGCAGGTTCACCTGCGGCAGCAGGTACATCGTGACCACGCTGAAGGGCGAGAGGTCGAGCGTGAACAAGTCCTGCGCGCGGAACTCGGCGCGGTCGGCCACCCCGGCGGCGCGGGCGTTGGCGCGGCTCAGCGCCACGAGGTCGGGCACGATCTCCACGCCCAGGCCGCGTGCGCCGAAGCGGCGCGCCGCGGTGATGACGATGCGGCCATCGCCCGAGCCCAGGTCCACCAGCCGGTCGGCCGGGCCCACGCCGGCCAGCTGCAGCATCGCCAGCGTCACCGCGTCGGGCGTTGTGACGAAGGGCACCTCATCCTGCGCGGCGGCCGGGCCGGCCAGCGCGGCCAGCCACAGGCCCAGGCCGCACAGGCGCTTGGCCGGGCCCGGCGCGAGCACGGCTCTCACGCCGTGGGCAGCTTGTGCGCCTTGAACTGCTCGCGCAGCTTGTTCTTCTGCATCTTGCCGGTGGCGCCCAGCGGAATGGCGTCGGTGAACACCACGTCGTCGGGCGTCCACCACTTCGCGATCTTGCCCTCGTAGAAGGCGAGCAGCTCCTCGCGCGTGACGTCCGCACCGGGCTTCTTGACGACCACCAGCAGCGGTCGCTCGTCCCACTTGGGGTGGTGCGCGGCGATGCAGGCCGCCATCGCCACCGCGGGGTGGGCCATCGCGATGTTCTCGAGGTCGATCGAGCCGATCCACTCGCCGCCGCTCTTGATCACGTCCTTGCTGCGGTCGGTGATGACCATGTAGCCCTCGGGCGTGATCTTGGCGACGTCGCCGGTGGGGAACCAGCGGTTGCCGTCGCCGTCCTTCACCAGGGGGTTGCCGCCCTCGCCCTTGAAGTAGCTGTCGAGTATCCACGGGCCGCGCACCAGCAGGTCGCCGGAGGCGGCGCCGTCCCAGGGCAGCTCGGCACCGTCCTCGCCGACGATCTTCATGTCCACGCCGTAGACGGCACGGCCCTGCGTGCTCATCACCGCCAGGCGGCCCTCGTCGTCGAGCGAGTGGTGCTGCTCCTTGAAGGCAGCGGCGGTGCCGATGGGGCTCATCTCGGTCATGCCCCAGGCGTGGATCACGTGCACGCCGTAGGCGTCGCGGAACTTGCGGATCATCGCCGGCGGGCAGGCCGAGCCGCCGATGCCGCTCTTGCGCATGGTGCTGAACTTCAGGCCGTGCGCCTCGACGTGCGCCAGCAGGCCCTGCCACACGGTGGGCACGCCGGCGCTGATGGTGACGCGCTCGCTCTCGAACAGCTCGTACAGGCTCTTGCCGTCCAGGCCCGGGCCGGGCAGCACCAGCTTGGCCCCCGTCATCGGCGCCAGGTAGACGATGCCCCAGCTGTTGACGTGGAACATCGGCACCACGGGCAGGATGGCGTCGGCGGCGCTGCAGCCCAGGCAGTCGGGCAGGGCCGCGGCCATCGTGTGCAGCACGGTGCTGCGGTGGCTGTAGAGCACGCCCTTGGGGTTGCCGGTCGTGCCGCTGGTGTAGCACAGGCTGCTGGCGGTGTTCTCGTCGAACACCGGCCAGGCGTAGCGGTCGCTGCTGCCCTCGAGCAGTTCCTCGTAGCACAGCAGGCCCGGCACCTTGGCGGCCTGCTCGGCCGGCGGCATGTGGGCACGGTCGGTCATCGCCACCCAGTGCTTCACGGTCTTGGTGCGGCCGGCCACGGCCTGGATCAGCGGCCAGAAGGTCATGTCGAAGAACATCACGCGGTCTTCGGCGTGGTCGGCGATGTAGATGATCTGGTCGGGGTGCAGCCGCGGGTTCACGGTGTGCAGCACACGGCCGCTGCCGCTGACGCCGTAGTACAGCTCCATGTGGCGGTGCGTGTTCCAGGCCAGCGTGGCGGCGCGCTCGCCGGGCGCGACCCCCAGGCCCGCCAGCGCGTTGGCCACGCGGCGGGCCCGCGCCGCCAGCTCGCGGTAGCTGATGCGGTGGATGTCGCCCTCGACGCGGCGCGACACCACAAGCTGCTCGCCGTGGTGGCGTTCGGCATGAACGATGAGCGACGAGATCAGCAGCGGCAGCTGCATCATCTGACCGAGCATGGGGATGTCTCCTGGTGATGGGGGCGGGCCCGCCGCCGGTCAGGCAGGCGCGCCCACAGGCCCGAGATTCTCGGATATGCAGCGCGCCCGCCGCGCCGCCAGGGCCGTTCGCGACCCAGGGTTTGCCCGAGTGGTGGGCGCTCAGCCGCCATCCACCAGCCGCCGCGCCAGCCGCCGGTGGCGCTGCACCAGCGCCGGCAGGTCCAGGGTCTGCAGCTCGCCGTCGCGCACCACGGGCCGGCCGCCGACGACGCCGAAGCCCACGCGCGGCACCTGGCACAGCAGCATCGCGGCCACCGGGTCGTCGGCGCCGGCCAGGGCCACGTCGGCCAGCGGCACGCCGATCAGATCGGCCGCCATGCCGGGGGCCAGCGCGCCGATGTCGTCGCGGCCCAGCACGCGCGCGCCGCCCAGCGTGCCCATCTCGAGCACCTCGCGCGCGCCCATCGCGTCGGCCCCGCGTGCCACGCGCTGCAGCAGCAGCGCCAGCCGCAGCTCGGCCAGCAGGTGGCCGCTGTCGTTGCTCGCCGAGCCGTCCACGGCCAGGGCCACCGGCACGCCGGCGTCGCGCATGGCGCGGATGGGCGCGATGCCCGAGCCCAGCCGCATGTTCGAGCCCGGGCAGTGCGCCACGCCCGTGCCCGTGGCGGCGAAGCGGCGGATGCCGGCCTCGTCGAGCTTGACGCAGTGCGCGTGCCAGACGTCGGGGCCCAGCCAGCCCAGCTGCTCGGCGTACTCGGCGGGCGTGCAGCCGAACTGCTCGCGCGTGTAGGCGATGTCGCTGTCGTTCTCGGCCAGG
>JBILSW010000303.1:0-4556 GCA_044371895.1 Rubrivivax sp. | reverse complement strand
GCACGCCGTGGCTGCGGGCCAGCGCGGCAGCCTCGCGCATCAGGCGCGGGCTCACGCTGAAGGGGCTGCACGGCGCCACCACGATGCGGCGCATCGCGAAGCGCGCTGCGTCGTGGTGGCGGGCGATCAGGCGCTCGGTGTCGGCGAGGATGGCGTCCTCGTCCTCCACCACCTCGTCGGGCGGCAGGCCGCCGGCGCTGGCGCCCACGCTCATGGCGCCACGCGCGGCGTGGAAGCGGATGCCCACCTCGCTGGCGGCGTCCAGCGTGTCGTCGAGCCGGCAGCCGTTGGGGAACAGGTAGAGGTGGTCGCTGCTGGTGGTGCAGCCCGACAGCAGCAGCTCGGCGGCGGCCAGCTGGGTGCTGGCGTGCAGCATCTCGGGCGTGAGCCGCGACCACACCGGGTACAGGCCCTGCAGCCAAGGAAAGAGCGTGGCGTCCTGCACAGGGCCCAGCGCCCGCGTGAGCGTCTGGTACATGTGGTGATGGGTGTTCACCAGGCCGGGCAGCACGACGTGGTCGCGCGCGTCGATCACGGTGTCGGCCGTGGTCGGCAGCGCGTCGCTGGGGCCCACCGCCTCGATGACGCCGCCGCGGGCAAAGACGGCGCCGTCGGCGATCTCGCGCCGGCCGGCGTCCATCGTCACCAGCCGTTCGGCGTGGTGCACGAGCACGGTGTTCGCCATGAGGTCGGCGTGGGGGCCGTCAGTCCGCGCCGCCGGGCCCGGGCGGCGCGGCCGGCGGATCGCGCCAGAGCCGGCCGGCGGTGGCCCAGTCGCCGCGCTGGACGTCGGTGAAGATGACGTCCACCGATTCCGGCGTGGCGCCGATGCTGTGCACCGCGGCCTCGGTGAGCGCCTGCGCGAAGGCGCGCTTCTGCTCGGCGGTACGGCCAGCGAACAGAGTGACGTGGATCAGGGGCATCGTGTGTCTCCGGAGCGGGCCACCCGGGCCCTCGCGAGGGGCGATGTTGACACGGCCGATGGCCGTGCAACACCTGCGGCGTCGCCGGGCCGGATCCGTCCGACGTGGCCGGCGCGGGCATGCCGCCTGCTAGCCTGCGGGCCAGGAGATCGCCATGCTCGTGACCCGCCAACCCGTCTTCCGCAAGTTCTGGCACCCGGTGATGCCGCTGTCGACGCTGCAGGGCGGCACGCCGCAGCCATTCACGCTGCTGGGTGAGGACATCGTGCTGTGGCTGAGCGCCGACGGAGAGCCCCGGGCGCTGAAGGACCGCTGCTGCCACCGCACGGCCCGGCTCAGCAAGGGCCGCTGCGTCAACGGCGCGCTGGAGTGCGGCTACCACGGCTGGACCTACGACGGAACCGGCCGCGTCATCCGCATCCCGCAGCTCGAGGAAGGCCGCGAGATCCCGGCCGGCTACGGCACGCCGGCCTACCGCTGCCGGGCCGCCTACGGCTACGCCTGGGTGGCGCTGGACGAGCCGCTGGCGCCCATCCCCGCCATGCCCGAGTACGGCGCGCCGGGCTGGCGCACCATCTTCCAGTTCCACGAGGTGTGGGCCACGAGCCCGCTGCGGGCGCTGGAGAACAGCTTCGACAACAGCCACTTCAGCTTCGTGCACCGCGCCACCTTCGGCGTGGCGGCGCAGCCGCGGCCCAGCCGCTACGAGCTGGTCGAGCGCGACGGCGGCTTCCAGGCCGAGACGGTGATCGCCGCCACCAACCCGCCGGCCTTCCACCGCGTCAGTGGGTGCACCGAGCCGATCACGCAGCGGCACATGCGCAACGCCTACTTCCTGCCTTTCGCGCGGCGGCTCGACATCGAGTACCCCAGCGGCGTGCGCCACGTCATCCTCAACGGATTCACGCCCATCGACGACGGCCGCATCCAGCTGTGCCAGTGGCTTTTCCGCAACGACACCGAGGCCGACTGCCCGGCGCAGATGCTGATCGACTTCGACCACGTGATCACGCGCGAGGACAAGGACATCCTCGAGTCCACCGACCCCGACGCCGTGGTCGACCTGCGCCGGCGGGGCGTGGAGTTCAGCATGGACTCCGACCGCCCGGGCATCCTGATACGCCGGCAGCTGATGGCGCTGCTCGCGGCGCATGGCGAGGCCGAGGTGCACCGATAGCCGTGCCGACGGCCCGGCTGCCGGCTGGCAGCGGCTACAGCCGCTCGACCACCACGCTGCCGATGGAGTAGCCCGCGCCGAAGGAGCAGATCACGCCCACGTCGCCCGCGCGCAGATCGGCGCGGTGCTTGTGGAAGGCGATGACGGAGCCCGCGCTGGCCGTGTTGGCGTACTCGCCCAGGATGACGGGCGCAAGGTCGTGCCCCTGCGTGCCCGACAGGTCGGCCCCGACCAGCTTCTTGATGACGAGCTGGTTCATGCCCAGGTTGGCCTGGTGCAGCCAGAACCGGCGCACCTGCGTGGGCTCCAGCGCCAGCGCGTGCAGGTGGCGCTCGATGTGCTCCGCGGCCATCGGCACCACCTCCTTGAAGACCTTGCGGCCCTCCTGCATGAAGGTCTTGTCGCGCGCGTCGGGGTCGGTGTCCTCGCAGCGGTTGATGAAGCCGGCGTTGTTGCGGATGTGGTTGCTGTACTGCGTGAGCAGCCGCGTGCCCCGCACGCGCCAGCGCTCTGCGCCGACCGCGGTGTCTTCGGCCTCCACGACCAGGGCCGTGCAGACGTCGCCGAAGATGAAGTGGCAGTCGCGGTCCCGCCACTCCAGGTGGGCCGAGGTGATCTCGGGGTTGACGATCAGCACGCGCGTGGCGCTGCCGTTCCTCACCGCGTCCACCGCCTGCTGCAGTGCGAAGGTGGCCGAGGAACAGGCCACGTTCATGTCGAAGCCGTAGCCCCCGCAACCCAGTGCGGCCTGGATCTCGCACGCCATGGCCGGGTAGGCGCGCTGCATGTTGGCGGCGGCGCACAGCACGGCGTCGATGTCGCCCGGCTGCAGCCCCGCGGCGGCGATGGCCTGGCGGCCGGCATCCACCGCGATTTCGGCCATCAGGCTCAGCGCCTCGTCGGGCCGCAGCGCGAAGCGCGGCTTCATGCGCGAGGGGTCGAGCACGCCGTCCTTCTCGAGCACGTGGCGCTGGTGGATGCCGGAGGCCTTCTCGATGAACTCGACGCTCGAGTGCGGGATGGCCGCGCGCTCGCCGGCAGCGATGGCCGCGGCGTGCTTCGCGTTCTGCAAGTCGGCATAGGCGTTGAACGAGGCGACCAGTTCCTCGTTCGTGATCACGTGCGGCGGCGTGAACAGGCCCGTGCCGCTGATGACGACGTTCTTCATGGCGCGGCAGTGTAGGTTCGGCCGCGCCCGCGGCCCTCGGGGGCCGCCCTAGGCATCCAGGGCCTTCCGGGGCCGCCCCGGCGGCGCAGGCCCTGGGATGCCGGCCCTACTTGCGCGGGGTCTTCCGGGCCGTGCTGCCGGCCTGCAGCGCCTCGCTCATGCCGAGCAGCACGCCGCTGGCCATCGCCGCGTAGCCCTCCACCAGCGCCTGCGCGGCCTTCATCGAGGCGGCGCGCGCGCCGCGCATCTGCGCCTGCATCTGCGTGGCCATGGTCTCGAACTGCTCGGCCACGGCCGCCGCCTGCGCGCCCGCGGCGGTGCCGCTGGCCTGCATCTTCTGCAGCACCGGCGCCCAGGCCTCGGCCGCGGGGCCGGCGGCGGCGGCCTTCTTCAGCGCCGAGAACATGCCGTCCTCCATCTTCTCGAGGTCGGCCAGGGCCTTGCCCAGGTGCTTGTCGCGCAGGTCGGCGCCCTGCGCCGCCAGCGTGGCCAGCGCGGTGCGCTGGGCCTCCACGGCCTTGAGCAGGGCCTCGTCCATGCCGGCCACGGCCTTGTCCAGCAGCGCCTCGGGGTCGACGCCGGCCACGGCGTTCTTCGCCACGCCTGCGCCGGCGGCCTCGGCCACCTGCTTGAGCACGCCGCGGATGTTCTTCAGCGTCAGCTCGCGCCCCTGCAGCGCCGCCAGGGTGGTGTCGGTGACCGCCTTCTTCAGCTGCGCGCCCTGGCGTGAGCTGGAGTTCTGGAACATCTCGATCAGCGCGTCGGCGTCGAACGGGGGTGTGGCCAAGGTCTTCTCCCGAGGGTGGTGGATGCGGCGCGATGCTGGCACCGCCGCGCGATCCGTGCAACACCGGCAGCGGCCGCCGGCTCCGCGGGTATCCTCCCAGCACCATGACCCGCGTCCACAACTTCAGCGCTGGCCCTGCGGCCCTGCCCGAACCCGTGCTGCGCCAGGCGGCCGAGGAGATGCTCGACTGGCGCGGCAGCGGCATGGGCGTGATGGAGATGAGCCACCGCGGGCCCGAGTTCATGTCCATCCTCGCCGACGCGCAGTCGCTGCTGCGCGAGCTGATGGGCGTTCCGGCGCACTACCGGACGCTGTTCATGCAGGGCGGCGCGCTGGCCCAGAACGCCATCCTGCCGCTTAACCTGCTCAACGGCCGGCGAAGCGGCCGAAACGGAGGTCAGGCCCGCGCCGACTACGTGGACACCGGCGTCTGGAGCCAGAAGTCCATCGCCGAGGCGCGGCGCTACGGCGCCGTCAACGTGGTGGCCAGTGGCGAGGGCA
>JBILSW010000151.1:0-6619 GCA_044371895.1 Rubrivivax sp. | reverse complement strand
GCGCCACCGCGGTGGACGGCGCGGCGTTGTAGACCAGCGCCGCGTCGATGCGACCCTGCACGAGCCATTCGAGCACGTAGTGCGTGAGGCCCTCGACGACGCTGACGCCGGCGCGCGGAAAGCGCTCGCGGAAGCCCTCAACCAGCGGCACCGTGAGCGTGCGGCTCAGGCTCGGCGGCAGGCCGATGGAGAGCACGCCGGTGGCGGCGCCGCGGAGTTCCTCCAGGTCCTGCACGGCGCGCTGCACCTGCTGCAGGATGCCGCGGCCGTGCGCCAGCAGCCGCGTGCCGGCGGGCGTGAGGGTGACGCCGCGGCCGTTGCGCTCGAACAGGCTCTGCCGCAGCTCGACCTCCAGCGCACGCACCTGGCGGCTGAGCGCCGGCTGCGCCACGCGCAGCACGGCCGCGGCGCGCGTGAAGCTGCCGAGTTCGGCCACCTGCACGAAGGCGGTGAGCTGGCGCAGGTCCATGCCCGCATGCTATGCCGAAATGTTCTAGCAGCTAGTGGGGGTGTGCGGTTGATACATGGGCCGCGCGGCCGAAGAATCACCTCTGCCATGGACGCCCCCCTCACCGGCATCTCCTCGATGGCCGTGCGCCAGGTGCTGGCCGCGCTGGCCGAGCACGCGGCGCGCGCCGGCGGGCCGCGCGTGGCGTGGGAGAGCGTGGGCGGCGTCGATGCCGCGCGGCGCGTGGCGAACGTGTCCAGCTCGGGCGAGCGCTTCGACCTCGTCTGCCTGGCCGCCGACGCGCTGGACAGGCTGCTCGCCGCCGGCCATGTGCAGGGCCCGCGCGTGGACCTCGTGCGCTCTGCCATGGCCGTGGCGGTGCGCGAGGGCGCGCCGCGCCCCGACGTGGCCACCGAGCCCGCGCTGCGCGCGGCGGTGGCCGCGGCGCACCGCATCGGCTATTCCACCGGCCCCAGCGGCAACCACCTGCTCGCGCTGATCGAGCGCTGGGGCCTGAAGGAGGCGGTGGCCACCCGCCTCGTGCAGGCGCCGCCCGGCGTGCCGGTGGCGCAACTGGTGGCGCGCGGCGACGCCGAACTGGGCTTCCAACAGATGCCCGAGCTGGCCGGCCAGCCGGCCATCGCCGTGCTGGGCGCGTTGCCGGGCGCGGCGGCTCAGATCACCACCTTCAGCGTCGCGCTCGGCGCGCACACGGCCCGGGCCGCGGCCGCCCGCGCCGCGCTGGCCCTGTTCAACGACGACACCGCCGCCGCCATCAAGCGCGGCTGCGGTCTCGAACCCGCCTGAGCCCACCTGAGCCCGACCATGATCATCGACATCCACGGCCACTACACCACCGCGCCGAAGGCGCTGGAAGCCTGGCGCAACCGTCAGATCGCCGGCATCCAGGACCCGGCCAGCATGCCGAAGGCGGCCGACCTGAAGATCTCCGACGACGAGATTCGCGAGAGCATCGAGACCAACCAGCTCGCCAAGATGCGCGAGCGCGGTTCCGACCTGACCATCTTCAGCCCGCGCGCCAGCTTCATGGCGCACCACATCGGCGACTTCCAGGTCTCCAGCACCTGGGCCGCCATCTGCAACGAGCTCTGCTACCGCGTCAGCCAGCTGTTCCCCGACAGCTTCATCCCCGCGGCCATGCTGCCGCAGAGCCCGGGCGTGGACCCGGCCAGCTGCATCCCAGAGCTCGTGAAGTGCGTGGAGCAGTACGGCAACGTCGCGATCAACCTCAACCCCGACCCGTCGGGCGGCCACTGGACCAGCCCGCCGCTGACCGACCGCCACTGGTACCCCGTCTACGAGAAGATGGTGGAGTACGACATCCCGGCCATGGTGCACGTGAGCACGAGCTGCAACGCCTGCTTCCACACCACCGGCGCGCATTACATCAACGCCGACACCACGGCGGTAATGCAGCTCATCCAGGGCGACCTGTTCAAGGACTTCCCGACGCTGAAGTTCGTGGTGCCGCACGGCGGCGGCGCCGCGCCCTACCACTGGGGCCGCTACCGCGGCCTGGCGCAGGAGCTGAAGAAGCCGCTGCTGTCGGAGCACCTGCTGAACAACGTGTTCTTCGACACCTGCGTGTACCACCAGCCCGGCATCGACCTGCTGACCCGGGTGATCCCGGTCAGGAACATCCTCTTTGCCAGCGAGATGATCGGCGCCGTGCGCGGGGTGGACCCCGAGACCGGCTTCAACTACGACGACACCAGGCGCTACATCGAGGCCAGCACGCTGCTGAGCGCGGCCGACCGGCACGCCATCTACGAGGGCAACGCGCGGCGCGTGTACCCTCGGCTGGACGCTGCACTGAAGGCGAAGGGACAGTGACATGTACGAACTCGGCGTCGTCTACCGCAACATCACCCGCACGCCCGACCACGTGGCTGACGCACTGGCCCGCTTCGGCAGCGCCACCGTGCACGAGGCCATGGGCCGTGTGGGCCTGATGCACAGCAGCATCCGCCCCATCTGGGCCGGCGCGCAGGTCAGCGGGACTGCGGTGACGGTGCTGCTGCACCCGGGCGACAACTGGATGATGCACGTCGTGGCCGAGCAGATCCGCCCGGGCGACATCGTCGTGGCCGCCATCACCGCGCCCTGCACCGACGGCTACTTCGGTGACCTGCTGGCCACCAGCTTCCAGTCCCGCGGCGCGCGGGCGCTGGTCATCGACGCAGGCGTTCGCGACGTGAAGACGCTTCAGGAGATGGGCTTCCCGGTGTGGAGCCGGGCCATCAGCGCCAAGGGCACGATCAAGGCCACGCTGGGCAGCGTCAACATCCCGGTGGTCTGCGCCGACGCGCTGGTGCACCCGGGCGACGTGATCGTGGCCGACGACGATGGCGTGGTCTGCGTGCCCCGCGCGCTGGCCGAGAAGACGCTCGAGGCCGCCGCCCAGCGCGAGGCCAACGAGGGCGACAAGCGCGCCCGGCTGGCCAGCGGCGTGCTGGGCCTGGACATGTACAAGATGCGCGAGCCGCTGGCGGCGGCCGGCCTGAAGTACATCGACTGAGCCATGAGCATCGCCCTCATCGGCTACGGCGAGGTCGGCCGCATCCTGGCCGAGGATCTGCGCGCCCGCGGCCAGGCTGTCAGCGCCTACGACCGCAAGCTCGACACGCCAGAAGGCCAGCCGCTGCGCCAGCACGCCGCGCCGCTGGGCGTGGTGATGGCCGCCGGCGCGGCCCCAGCGGTGCACGGCGCCACGCTGGTCATCAGCGCCGTCACCGCCAGCCAGGCCGTGGCGGTGGCCGAGGCCGTGGCCCCGGCGCTGGCGCGCGACGCGTTCTTCCTCGACTTCAACAGTGCCAGCCCCGACGCCAAGATCCGCGCCGCCGCCGTGGTGCACGCCGCCGGCGGCCGCTACGTCGAGGGCGCGGTGATGACCAGCGTGCCGCCCTACCGCAGCCGCGTGCCGCTGCTGCTGGGCGGCCCGCACGCAGCGGCGCTGAAGCCACGGCTCGACGATCTCGGCTTCGCGCCCACCGTGCACAGCGTCGAACTCGGCGTGGCCAGCGCCACCAAGATATGCCGCAGCGTGATGATCAAGGGCCTGGAGGCCATGGTCATCGAGAGCTTCACCGCGGCGCGGCGCCATGGGGTGGAAGACGCGGTGATCGCCTCACTGCAGGAGACCTTCCCGGGGGTCGACTGGGAACGGCAGGCGGCCTACTTCTTCCAGCGCGCGATCGAGCACGGCCGCCGCCGCAGCGAGGAGATGCGCGAGGTGGCCGTCACCGTGCGCGAGGCGGGCCTGCAGCCCTTCAGCGCCGCCGGCACGGCCGAGCGCCAGGCACACATCGCCGACCTGGCCGACGCTGGCGTGTTCGGCACCCGCGGCGGGCCGGGCTTCGCGCGCAGCGCCGACTGGCGCGTGGAGGCCGATCGCCTGCTCGCCCATCTCGAGGACAGCGACTCATGAAAACCCAGGTCGTCATCATCGGCGCCGGCCCTGCGGGCCTGCTGCTGTCGGAGATCCTGCACCGCCACGGCATCGACAGCGTTGTGCTCGAGCGCTCCAGCCGCGAGCACGTGCTGTCGCGCATCCGCGCTGGCGTTCTCGAGAGCACCACGGTCGACGTGCTGCGCGCCAACGGCCTGGCCACGCGCATGGACGCCGAGGGCCACCCGCACGACGGCATGCGCATCGCATGGGCCGGCCGCGACAGCTTCTTCGTCGACACCTGGAAGACGCTGGGTCGCCGCTTCATGGTCTACGGCCAGACCTCGATCCAGGAAGACCTGTTCGCCGGCGCCGACCGCCGCGGCCAGCCGGTGCTCACCGAGGTTGCCGACCTGGTGCTGCACGACCACGACGGCGCACCGGGCGCCCGGCCGCACGTCAGCTTCCGGCAGGGCGGCGAGGCGCGACGCATCGACTGCGACTTCATCGCCGGCTGCGACGGCTTCCACGGCGTGTCGCGCCGCTCCATCCCCGAGGGCTCACGCCGCGAGGTCGAGAAGGTCTACCCCTTCGGCTGGCTGGGCGTGATGGCCCGCGTCAAGCCGCTGCCCGATATCACCTACGTCAACAACCCGCGCGGCTTCGCGCTGGCCAGCTACCGCAACCAGAACCTCTCGCGCTACTACATCCAGGTGCCGCTGGGCGACAAGGTCGAGGACTGGCCGGACGACCGCTTCTGGCCCGAGCTGAAAGCCCGCTTCCCGGGCGAACTGGCCGAGGCCATCACGGCGGCCGACACCATCGAGAAGAGCATCGCGCCGCTGCGCAGCTTCGTGTCGGAACCTATGCGGTTTGGTGCGCTGTTCCTGTGCGGCGACGCCGCGCACATCGTGCCGCCCACCGGCGCCAAGGGGCTGAACCTGGCGGTGTCCGACGTGTTTTACCTGTCGCGCGCGATGGCGCGCTGGTACGGCCGCAGCGATGGCAGCGGGCTCGACAGCTACAGCGCCACGGCGCTGCGCCGCGTGTGGAGCAGCGTGCGCACCAGCTGGTACCTGACGACGCTGCTGCACCGCTTCCCGGATACCAGCGAGTTCGACCAGAGGGCGCAGGAGGTCGAGCTCGACTACCTGAAGAGTTCCGAGCGCGCGCAGGCCGCGCTGGCCGAGCAGTACGCCGGCCTGCCCTTCGAGCAGGTGGACTGACCGATGAGCAGCTTCACGAAGACCCCCGGCTGGCTGGACTGGCACGCCGCCCCCAGCAAGCCTCGCTTCCAACTGCCCGCGGGCGCGGTGGACGCGCACTGCCATGTGTTCGGCCCCGGCGCCGAGTTTCCGTACGCACCCGAGCGCAAGTACACGCCCTGCGATGCGTCGAAGGCGCAGCTGTTCGCGCTGCGCGACCACCTCGGCTTCGCGCGCAACGTGGTCGTGCAGGCCACCTGCCACGGCGCCGACAACCGCGCCATGGCCGACGCCTGCGCCACGAGCGGCGGCCGGGCGCGCGGCGTGGCCACCGTGCGCCGCAGCGTGAGCGACGGCGAGCTCGGGGCCCTGCACGCCGCCGGCGTGCGCGGCGTGCGCTTCAACTTCGTCAAGCGGCTGGTGGACTTCACGCCCAAGGACGAGCTGCTGGAGATCGCCGGCCGCATCAAGGCACTGGGCTGGCACGTCGTCGTCTACTTCGAGGCGGCCGACCTGCCCGAGCTGTGGGACTTCTTCGCCGCCGTTCATGACGATCTCGCCACCACGGTGGTGGTCGACCACATGGGCCGGCCCGACGTGACGAAGCCCGTCGACGGGCCGGAGTTCGCGCTGTTCCTGAAGTTCATGCGCGAGCACGTCAACGTCTGGAGCAAGGTGAGCTGCCCCGAGCGGCTGTCCGTCGCCGGCCCGAAGGCCCTGGGCGGCGAGCAGGCGGCCTACCGCGACGTCGTGCCCTTCGCGCGCACGGTGGTCGAGAGCTTCCCCGACCGCGTGCTGTGGGGCACCGACTGGCCACACCCCAACCTGAAGGACCACATGCCCGACGACGGCCTGCTGGTGGACTTCATCCCGCACATCGCGGTCACGGCCGAGCTGCAGCGCAAGCTGCTGGTCGACAACCCGATGCGCCTGTACTGGCCCGAGGAAGGCTGAGGAGACACGCGATGGCCCTGGACAAGCCCTACCTCGACGTGCCCGGCACGACCATCTTCGACGCGGAGCAGTCGCGCAAGGGCTACTGGCTCAACCAGTTCTGCATGAGCCTGATGAAGGCGTCCAACCGCGAGCGCTTCCTGGCCGACCCGCGCGCCTACCTCGACGAGTGGCCCATGACGCAGGCCCAGAAGGACGCCGTCCTCGCACGCGACCTCAACCGCTGCATCGCCGAGGGCGGCAACATCTACTTCCTGGCCAAGATCGGCGCCACCTACGGCAAGAGCTTCCAGCAGATGGCCGGCAGCATGACGGGCATGACGGAAGAGGAGTACCGCCAGATGATGATCGCCGGTGGCCGCTCGGTCGAGGGCAACCGCCACCCCGGCGAGGACGGCACGGCGCAGCCGCAGCACCAGCCGCAGGGCCACGGGCAGGGGAGCTTCTGACATGGCACGCATCACGGCATCCGTCTACACGAGCCACGTCCCGGCCATCGGCGCCGCGCTCGACCTCGGCAAGACACACGAGCCCTACTGGCAGAAGGTGTTCAGCGGCTACGAGTACAGCAAGCAGTGGCTGCGCGAGAACAAGCCCGACGTC
>JBILSW010000150.1:0-6629 GCA_044371895.1 Rubrivivax sp. | reverse complement strand
GCCCGCACGCTTACGATGGAGATGCACGTGGCCGGCGCGTTACGGGCGCTGGGCTGCGCCACGCGGGCCGAGGCGGTGCACGCCGCGTGGCAGGGCGGCCAGCTGGAGGACTGAGCAACCGCCCTACGGTGCGCGCTACCGTAGCGGCGCGGCCCCGGTACCGTGGTTCGCACACTGCCCGCCGGACGGCGCCGCTCCGACACTGTCTTCATCGTGACCCTGCCCGATGAAGACCGTGATGAACCTCGCACTCACCCCCTGGCTTCGCCTGCCCCGCCTTGCTCGCCCGCCGGGCAGGGCTACCGCAGCGCGCGCCCGGGTCCCCGGCTGCTGGCCCGGCTCACTTCCGGGTGTTGTCCAGCGACGGGGGCGGCGTGTAGCCCAGGTCGAGCGCGCGCTTCTCGTAGCGGTCGGCCAGCAGCGGCTGCGCCTCGCGCCGGTAGTGCAGCGCCAGCTCGTACGCGGCGATGCCGTTGCCCAGCTCGGACGCGTACTGCAGCCAGCCTTCGTAGCGGGTCCGGTCGCCGCGCCCGAGCCGGCGCGCGATGCGGGTGGCCGCGTCCTTGTCGCCGCGGCCGGCCTTGAACAGCTCATCGAGCCCCGAGCCGTCGCCATCGGCCGACGGCATGAAGGCGCTGCGGAACAGCTGCACATCGCGGCTGCTCAGCGCCTTGACGGCCTCGCGAGCGCCCTCGCGCGCCACGATGGCGCTGCCGGCCAGCGGGCTGGCGGCGTGGTTCTTCAGGTAATCGTCGGCCAGGCGCGCCACCTCGGCGGGCCAGATCGCGGTCTCGAGCCTGGCGAAGTCCTCGGCCTCGTCGCGCGGGCGCGGCGGCGGGGGCGGCGCGGCCGCGGCAACTTCGGGCGGCGGCAGCGGCGCCAGGCGGCGGCGCAGCTGCGTGTTCTCGGCGATGAACGGAAACTGCGCAAAACGGCGCAGCAACGCCAAGGGGTGGTTCAGCATCGTGTTCTGCACGTCGTACTTCACAAGGCGGAACAGGTCCGAGAAGCTGATCTCGTCGGACGCGCTCTCCAGCAGCTTCACCAGCGAGGCCGTGTAGAAGGTGTGGCGGGTGTCGTCAGCCGGCGCGATGGCCGGGCGGCCGGCCCCGGTGGCGAAGGCGATGAGCTTTCCCGGCGGCGCCTCGACCTGGTTGAGGCCCTCGCCGAGCGCCACGTCGCGCAGCGAGGTGCGGCAGGCGTCGATCACGGCGATGGTCAGGCCCGCAGGGCGGTTCGGCAGCGGCCCCAGCACGTCGCCGCTCAGCGTCAGGCTGTTGCGCTGCAGCACCTCGGGCCTGGCCTTGGGGTTGGCGCGGGCGGCCACCAGCAGGTTCTCGGCGTCGACCTGCGCGCCGTGGCCGGAAAAGTAGAACAGTGCCGTGCAGTCGGCCGGCGCGGCGCGCACCTTGGCCGCGAAGGCCTGCACCGCGGCGCGCGACTGCGCGAGGTCCAGGTCCAGGCCGTCGTCGACCGTGAAGCCGCGCTTCTCGAGCACCGCGCGCAGGTCGCGCACGTTCTTGTGGATGGGCGGCAGGTCCTCGCCCTCGGGGTAGTCGCGGTTGCCGATCAACAGCGCCAGCCGGGGCGGCTCGCCGCCGGCGGCCGGCTGCTGCGCCAGCGCCTGCAGCAGCGGGTGGCCCGTGGCGAGCGCGGCGCCGCCCTGCAGCAGGCGGCGTCGGCCGGGCAGCGGGGGCAGTGTGGGGGTGATGCTCATGGTGGGTGTGCAGCGGGCGCGTCAGTTGGCGGGCCCGCAACCCAGGCTGGCCCCGGCCGGCGGGCATATCGTCGGCAGCCGCAGGCCCTGCGAACCCGTGGTTGCCGAGCGGCCGGGGCCAACCTCGGCGATCACGCCGGCGCGCAGCCGCAGCGCCACGTTCTCGGTGCGCACCGCCTCCTCGAAGCGCTGTCTGCGCGCGCTCTCCGACACCGACACGGTGGCCGAGATCGAGTTCTCGACCGCGGGCGTCACGGGCAGCCGGCCGTTGTAGAAGACCGGGATCTCGCCCTGGCGGCCGGCGCCGTCGAAGAAGAATCGGTCGCCGCCCAGTGCGACCTGCGGCCCGTTGAGCAGCACTGCGGTGCTGCCGCTGGCACCGCCGCGCGGCAGCACGGCCACGTAGCCGGCGTCCAGCGGCAGTGTGCGGTTGCCGAAGGCGCGGCTGCCGATGTCGACGCGGATCTCCGTGCCCGGCTGCCCGTAGGGATAGGTGATGCCGAAGGCGGCCGGCGTCAGCTCCAGCGTCAGCGCCGGCAGCGACACCGCGGTGCCCACCGTGTTGTCGAAGGGCAGCCTGGCGACGATGCGCGCATCGCCGGTGGTCGTCAGCCGGTCGGCGCTGACCGAGACCAGGTCGGCCTCGATGCCGCTGCCGCCTACCGCGATGCTCGAGCCAGCGATGCGCACGTGGCCCTGCAGCGCGTAGTTCTGCGTCGGCCCCGCGAAGCTGCCGGGGGTCGGGCGCTCGGTCCACGCGCTGCCCGCGGCGCCGCTGGTCACCGACAGCGCGCCGAGGAACTCGTTGCCAGAGGCCAGCAGCCGCACCGAGGCGCCCTCGGCGACGACGACGCTCAGCCCGCCGCCGGCCGCGACGCGGATCTCGCCGCCGCTTTGCAGCACGGCGTCGGCCCCGAAGCCGATGGGCAGGCCGGCAGCCTGCTTGCCCTGGGCTTCTGGCGGCGGCGCCGTGAGGGTCGCGGTGCTGGATGACACCAGCTCCAGCTGCGCGGCGCCGACCGCGACGGCCGCTGACAGCTGCAGCGTGCCGGCATCGACGCGGCCGCCTGCGGGCGCCGTCACGCGGCCGAGCACCAGGCCGCGCGGCACGCCGGCGTCGCGGCCGCTGGCCAGGTCGATGCGGCCGCGCGCATCGATCGCGACGCTGCTGCCCCAGCGGTTGCCCTCGTGGGTGGCGTCGATCGCGCGGCCGCTGAGCGTCAGCGGCTGGTTGCCGGGCACGGTGACCGCGCCGCGCAGCAGCAGGTCGTCGGCCGCCGTGAGGTCGCCCGCCAGGGCGACCGGGCCGTCCGCGTCCAGCGACTGCAGCGTCTCGCGGCCGCCCAGCGCCAGCCGGCCGGGCGCGTCGATGCGCACCGCGCTGCCGTCGGGCAACTGCTCGTCGCCCTGGGTGGCGAGTTCACCCCGCGCGACCAGCGTGCTGCCGGCGTAGGTCTTGTTGCCGCCGGCCAGCAGCAGCCGGCCGCTGCCGGCCTGCGTGAGGCCGCCGCTGCCGGCCACCGGCTGCGCCAGCGTCACGTCGTCGCTGCGGTCGAAGACCAGGCGCCCCGTGAGCTGGTAGCCGCTGCTGGCCAGGCTGCCGCTGCTGCCGCCGTCGCCCACGCGCAGCGTGCCGCCGGCCACCGTGGTGAGGCCGGTGTAGGTGCTGGCGCCGGTCAGCGTGAAGATCCCGCCGCCCTGTTTGCGCAGCCCGCCGGTGCCCGAGATCACGCCGGCGAAGACACCGCCGCCGCCGCCGCCGGTGGCCAGCTCGTGGCTGCCCAGGGCGACGCTGCCGCTGCCGGCGAGCGTGCCGAAGGTCTGCGCGCCGCCCAGCGCGATCGTCCCGCCTGTGGCGATGTTCACCGCCGGGGCGGCGCTCAGGCGGTCTGCGGTCGGCAGCGTCAGCGTGCCGCCCGCGACCAGGATCTCGCCGACGGCGGCGCGGCCGGCCAGCGTGCTGCTGCCGCTGCTGCTGAGGAGCCCGGCGCCGAGGTCGGCAAGAGCCTGTCCGCCGTCCAGCGCATAGGTCGCTGCGGTGAGCGTGCCGCTGCCTCCCAGCGTGCCGCTCAGCGCCAGGCTGGCCACGGTGTCATTGCCGCCGAGCGCGAGCGTGGCGCCTGCGGCGACCGCGACCGCCGCGTCGTCGGCCAGGCGGTCGGCGGCGCCCAGGGTCAGCGTGCCGGTGTCGACCGCGACGCTGTTCGCACCGGCGCGGCCGTCCAGGCGGCTGGCGCCGCGGCTGGTGAGCGTGCCGCGGCCAAGCTCGGCCTCGACGACGGCGCCGTCCAGCGCGTAGGTGGCGGCGGTCAGCGTGCCGCTGCCGCGCAGGCCGCCGGCCAGCTGCAGCGCGGCAACCGTCTCGTTGCCGGACAGCGTGATCGCGGCGCCGGCGGCCACGGCCAGCGTCGCGCCGTCGGCCAGGCGTTCGGCTGCCCCGAGCGCCAGCGTGCCGGCATCGACCTGCAGGGCGGCCGAGGCCAGCGTGCCGTCGACGGCCAGCGTGCCGCCGGCCACGCGCGTCGTGCCGGTGTAGGGGCTGGCGCCCGAGAGCACGAAGCGGCTACCGCCCGTCTTGACCAGGCCGCCGCTTCCGGTGAGCGCACCAGCGAAGCTGGAGTCACCGCGCGCGCCGGTGCTCAGGGTCGAAGCCCCCAGCGACACCGTGCCCGCGCCGGCCAGCAGACCCAGGGCCTGGTCGCTGCCCAGCGCCAGCGTCGTGCCGCCCGCCAGGGTCACGGCGGGCAGGGCGGTGAGCAGCGCGGTCGGCTGCAGCGTCAACGTGCCGGTGTCGATGGCCACGCTGTCGGCGGCCGACGGCCGCTCCAGCCGCGTTAGGCCGCGGCTGGTGAGTGCGCCGCCGCCGAGCGAGATGCCGACGGTGGCGCCGTCCAGCGCATAGGTGGCCGCGCTGAGCGTGCCGCTGCCGGACAGCGTGCCGGCCGCGGCCAGCGAGCCCAGCGCCTCGTCGCCGGCCATGGCCAGCGCGGCGCCGGCCGCGACCGTGACGGCCGGCAGTGCGCCTAAGCGCCCGGCAGTGGCCAGCGTCAGCGTGCCGTCGGTGATGTTCACGCTGCCGGCCTCCGAACGCCCGGCCAGCCGCGCATCGCCACGGCTGGACAGCGTGCCGCTGCCGAGGTCGGCGTCGACGGTGGCGCCGTCCAGCGCGTAGGTGGCCGCGCTGAGCCTTCCGCTGCCGGCCAGCCGGCCGGCCATCTGCAGCGCGCCGACGGTGTCGTTGCCGGCCAGCGTCATCAGCGCGCCGGCCGCGACTGTGACGGTGGCGCCGTCGGCCAGGCGGTCGGCGCTGCCCAGCGCCAGCGTGCCGGCGTCGACCTGCAGCGTTGCCGAGTCCAGGGTGCCGGCCACGGCCAGCGTGCCGGCGGCGATGCGCGTCGTGCCGGTGTAGGTGTTGGCGCCGGCCAGCGTGACGGTGCCGGTGCCGAGCTTGACCAGCCCGCCGCCGGCGCCGGCCAGCGTGCCGCCGAACGAGGCGTCACCCAGCGCGCCGGTGCTCAGCGTGGCCGCGCCCAGTGCCACCAGCCCGTTGCCTGTGAGGGCGCCGAAGGTCTCGTTGCCGCCCAGCGACAGCGTCGCGCCGACGGCCACGTCGACCGCCGGCGTGGCGGGCAGGCGGCCGGCGCCGGCCAGCGACAAGGTGCCGGTCTCCACCGACAGCGTGGTGGCGGCGCTGGCGCCGCGCAGGGTGGCGAGCGCCCGGCTGCTCAGGGCACCGGGGCCGAGATCGGCGTCTGCGACGCCGCCGTCCAGCAGATAGGTGGCCGCCGTCAGCGTGCCGCTACCCCCCAGCGTGCCGGAGAGGACCAGCGAGCCCACCGTGTCGTTGCCGGCCAGCGCCAGGGTCGCGCCGCTGGCCACCGCGACGGCGGCGCTGTCGGCCAGCCGGTCGGCGCCGACCAGCGCCAGCGTGCCGCCGCGCACTGCGATCGTGGCCGAGGCCAGGGTGCCCTGCAGGGCCAGGGTGCCGGCGTCGATCCGCGTGGTGCCGGTGTAGGCGTGGTTGCCGGCCAGCGTGAAGACGCCGGCGCCGGCCTTGCGGAGTTCGCTGCCGTCGCTGCCCGAGATGACGCCACCGAAGCGGCTGTCGCCCAGCGCGCCGGTGACCAGGGTCGCGCCGCCGAGCGCCAGCGCGCCGTCGCCGGCCAGCGAGCCGAAGGTCTCGTTGCCGGCCAGCACCATCGCCGCGCCGGCGCCGACCGTGACCGCCGGCTGCGCGCTGAAGGTGTTCGCCCGCAGCAGCGTGAGCTGGCCGCTGGACACGGTCACCGCAGTGGCGGCGCTGGTGCCGTTGAAGATGCTGTTGCCGGTGCTGGTGAGCGCGCCGTCGCCGAGGTCGAGCTCGTAGAGGCCGCCGGTCAGCAGGTAGCTGCCGGCGCTGAGTTGGCCGCTGCCGGTGATGGTGCCCGCTGCGTCGACGGTGCCGACGCGGTCGTTGCCGTTGAGTGCCAGCGTCGCCCCCGCGGCGATGCGCAGCGAGGCTGCATCGTCGAGCAGGTTGCCGCTGCCCAGCGTCAGCGTGCCGGCGACGATGTCCACCGAGCCCGCGGCCGCACTGCGGTTAAGCCGGCTGCTGCCCTGGCTGCTCAGCGTTCCCGCGCCCAGCGGGGCGTCGACGGTGCCGCCGTCGAGGGCGTAGATCGCGGCGCTCAGCGTGTCGCTGCCGGCGAGGCGACCGTCCAGCGCCAGGCTGGCCACGGTGTCGTTGCCGCCGAGCACGAGCGTGGCGCCCGCGGCGACCGCGACCGCCGCGTCGTCGGCCAGGCGGTCGGCGGCGCCCAGGGTCAGCGTGCCGGCGCTGACCTGCACGGTGCCGGCGTCGGCGCGGCCGGCCAGCTGGCTGCTGCCGGTGCTGGTGAGCGTGCCGGCGCCCAGGGTGGCGCCGCTGGCCACC
>JBILSW010000149.1:0-6635 GCA_044371895.1 Rubrivivax sp. | reverse complement strand
GAGCAAGCGCGCGCTGGAGCGCAAGACGGCGCGCGGCACCGTGTTCCGCATCCACCTGCCGGCGGGCGTGGCGCTGGTCAGCGGGCTGGAGCGCGAGGTCGGCTCGCACCTGGAGGGCCACGCGCCAAAGGGCAGCCTGCTGGCCTTCCTGCCCAGCCGCGAGCTCACGGCCGACCGCGCCGTGTGCGAGTGGGTGGTGCGCGGCCCGCGCGGCACGGCCATCGCGCTGAGCGCCGCGGCCGACCGCGCCGGCACCGTGCGCACCGAAGTCACGCTGGACTGACCGCCGCGGCTACGGCTGCCCGAAGCGGTACACCGCCACGCTGGCGCGCCAGTTCGGCGCCAGGCGCACGACCCGGCCCTCGTGCAGGCCGAAGGCGTCGGTCACGTGCAGGCCCAGGCGGCGCGCCAGCACGCCGAAGTCGGCGAAGGTGCCGACGCGGATGTTGGGCGTGTCGTGCCACTCGTACGGCAGCGCGCGCGTCACCGGCATGCGGCCGGCGGCCACGCGCAGGCGGTTGGGCCAGTGCGCGAAGTTTGGGAAGGCGACGATGCCGATGCGGCCCACGCGCGCCGTCTCGCGCAGCATGCGCTCGGTGTGGCGGATGGCCTGCAGCGTGTTGATCTGCAGCACGACGTCGAAGCTCTGGTCGTCGAAGAGGGCCAGGCCTTCCTCCAGGTCGAGCTGGATGACGTCGACGCCGCGCTGCACGCAGCGCAGCACGTTGTCGTCGGCCAGCTCCACGCCGTAGCCGCTGCAGCCCTTCTCGCGCTGCAGCCACTCCAGCAGCGCGCCGTCGCCGCAGCCGAGGTCGAGCACGCGGCTGCCGGCGGGCACCAGCGCGCCGATCAGTGCGAGATCCCTGCGCTCGCTCACGTCGTCACCCTCGCGAACCACGCCCGCACCAGCGCGTGGTAGCGCCGGTCGTCGAGCAGGAAGGCGTCGTGGCCGTGCGGCGCGTCGATCTCGGCATAGTTGACGGCGATGTCGTTGTCCACCAGCGCCTTGACGATCTCGCGGCTGCGCGCCGGCGCGAAGCGCCAGTCGGTGGTGAAGCTCACCACCAGGAAGTGCGGGCCGCGCGCCGCCGCGAAGGCCCTGGCCAGGCTGCCGCCGTGGGCGCGCGCCGGGTCGAAGTAGTCGAGCGCGCGCGTGATCAGCAGGTAGGTGTTCGCGTCGAAGTAGCCGCTGAACTTGTCGCCCTGGTGGCGCAGGTAGCTCTCGACCGCGAACTCGATGTCCAGCGTGCTGTAGGCCAGCGCCGCGTGCTCGCCGCGCTGCAGGCGGCGGCCGAAGCGCGCCTCCATCGAGTCGTCCGACAGGTAGGTGATGTGGCCGAGCATGCGCGCCACGCGCAGGCCGCGCTGCGGCACCACCCCGTGGGCGTAGAAGTGTCCGCCGTGGAAGTCGGGGTCGGTGACGATGGCGCGCCGTGCCACCTCGTTGAAGGCGATGTTCTGCGCCGACAGGTTGGGCGCGGTGGCGATGGCCGCCACGGCGCGCACGCGGGTCGGGTGGCGCAGCGCCCAGGCCAGCGCCTGCATGCCGCCCAGGCTGCCGCCCAGCACGGCCGCGAGCTGCGCGATGCCCAGGTGGTCGAGGAGCTGCGCCTGCGCGTCGACCCAGTCCTCCACCGTCCCCACCGGGAAGTCCGAGCCCCAGGGCCGGCCCGTGGCCGGGTTGGCGTGCAGGGGCCCGGTGCTGCCGAAGCAGGAGCCGGGGTTGTTCACGCCGATGACGAAGAAGCGGTCGGTATCCAGCGGCTTGCCGGGCCCGACGAGGTTGTCCCACCAGCCGACGCTGCCGTCGGGCGCCGTGCCGGCCACGTGGTGGCTGGCGTTGAGCGCGTGGCACACCAGCACGGCGTTGCTGCGCGCGGCGTTCAGCATGCCGTAGGTCTCGTAGACCAGTTCGCAGCCCGGCAGCACGGCCCCGCTCTGCAGCGGCAGCGGCGCTTCGAGGCGCACTCGTTGTGGCGTGACGGAGCCGACCGAACCCATGAAGAAACCCGGTGCCGCAGGCAACGCGGACACCGGGTGACGGGCGTCCTGTTTAGCGGCATTTGTTGAAGCGCCCGCAATCCGGATCAAATCGGCGCTGAGGGCGCGGAGTATAGCCAGCGCCTAACATCCGCCCGGTGGCACGGCCGCGGGGCCGGGTCGATCCGAAAGGCCTGCCGAACTATGAACCCGACCGACATCCCTGGCTTCGAGGGCTTCGAGCTTCTGGACGTGCTGGTGCAGGGCCGGCACGTGCGCGGCCGCCTTGGCGGGCGGCCCGACGCGCCGCCGCTGCTGCTGCTGCACGGCTTCCCGCAGACGCACGCGATGTGGCACCGCGTGGCGCCGATCCTCGCGCCGCACTTCCGCCTCGTGCTGCCCGACCTGCGCGGCTACGGCGACAGCGAGGCCGCCCCCGACGAGCCCGAGAACCGGCAGATGGGCAAGCGCGCCATGGCCGCCGACCTGCGCGCGCTGATGCGGCAGCTCGGCCACGAGCGCTTCGCCGTCGCCGGCCACGACCGCGGCGCCCGCGTCGCCCACCGGCTTGCGCTGGATGCGCCCGAGGCGGTGTCGCGGCTGGCCGTGCTCGACATCGCGCCCACGCTGGACATGCTCGAAGGCGCCGACTGGCGCTTCGGCCGCGCGTACTACCACTGGTTCTTCCTCGCGCAGCCGGCGCCGGAGCCCGAGCGGCTGATCGCCGCCGACCCCGTGCGCTACCTGCACCGCAAGCTGGGCGGCTGGGGCGCGGGCTCCCTGTCGCACCTGCACCCGGCGGCGCTGGCCGAATACGAGCGCTGCATCGCGCGGCCCGAAGTCGTGCACGCCATGTGCGAGGACTACCGCGCCGCCTTCACCTGCGACATGGCGCTGGACCGCGAGAGCTGCGCCACAGGCGTGCGCCTGCGCTGCGAGCTGCTGGTGCTGTGGGGCGGGCGCGGCGTCGTGCAGGCGCTGTTCGACCCGATGGCGCTGTGGCGTGCGGCCAGTGCCGAGCCGGCGGCCGTGCAGGGCGAGGCGCTGGATTGCGGGCACTACCTGCCCGAGGAGCAGCCCGAGGCCACGGCCGCGCGGCTCCTGAGGTTCTTCAGCGCCTGAGCAAGTCCCGTTCAGGCTGAGCCAGGCCCGGTTCAGGCTGAGCCAGGCCCGGTTCAGGCTGAGCCGCCCCCCCGTTCGGGCTGAGCCCCCCCGTTCGGGCTGAGCCGCCCCCGTTCGGGCTGAGCCTGTCGAAGCCCCGCTTCAGCCTGCAGCAGCCGGTGCCGGCAGCAGCTCCAGCAAGCCCAGCACCTCGTCCTTCGTGCGGTAGCGGCCAAACGCGGCTTCGTCCTGCTGGCGCACGATGGGGAAGGTGTCCATCACGTAGCCCGCGTCGTCCGTGCCGAGGCCGTAGAGCCAGAAGAACAGCGCATCCAGCGCGGCCAGGCGGCGGCGGCGGTCTTCGTCGTCCCAGCGGATGGGCGGCAGCACCTGGCCTTGCGCGTCGACGTAGCCCAGGTCGCGCGCAAACGGCGCCAGGTCGTGGGCGGTGTAGCTCAGGGCCAGTACCTGCGGCACCACGAAGTCGGCGATCGTGGGCTCGGGGTGGTGGCCGTTCATCAGGCCGGCTTCGCGGACGTGCTGGGTGAAGTCGACGGGCAGCGGGTCGTCGAAGCGGGCGGGGGGGACGACGGGGAGTTGTTCGAGGATGAACCAGTTGATGGTCTGGCCCTGGAGCTTGCGCCGCAGAACGAAGTCAAACGCGGACGCGTTCAGGTTCGCTGCGAGCAGACTCGACAAGCGCGCCCCTGTCTGTGCAGACAGGCTTGGCATCGACAGCAGCGGCAGCTTGTTGCCGAAGGCCGCCAGCGGCAGGATCGTGGCGATCATCGTCCGGACATTGGTCGGTGCCGTGATCTCCTTGAATCCGAGCACCCAATCGTGCGGTAGCCGGGGACAGTCACTGTCGGCCACCCAGTATTGCGGCATGGGACTACGCGCGGGATCCAGCTTGGCCTCGCTAGACAGACTCTCAGGTTGTGCCGCCCGATGAAGGTTGGCGGCGTTCACCATCACGTCAGCCGCACGGTGGTCGAAGGCCTGGACCATCTTCCCTTCAAACAGCGGACGGAGACGCACTCCGTCAGCGGCAGAACGCTTGCGAAACAGCGCTGAGTCGTTGGTCATGTGGAACATGGTCGAGTACTCAATTGGCCATGCCCGTAGGTCTCCTGTCGGATGATGCCCAACCAGAATCGGCAGTCGAGAGTAGATGCTCCGGACGAGATCGAAGTCGCGCTGTGAACGGAAGATCGGCGCTGCGCCGGTATTGGGATTCATCGAGCCGAAGTCCTCGGCTGTCAGCCCAATCGAACGGCCATCCTGCGCAATCTCATTGGTTGCATGCAGAAAAAACGCTGCCCGCGTGCGCTCGAACCGCCGGGCCTCGCCGCCGAACACCAGCGCGCAGAACTTAAAGCGTGAGTCCACATCCGGAAAGAACACCCTGCGGTTCTCGAAGTCGAACAGCGCCCCCAGCCGCTGCGTGGTGGCCACGCCGCGGAAGAAAGCCGACGCGCCCTTGTCGGCGGCAATGCCGCTGGGCGTGAGCAGCGCCACCATGCCGGCCGGCTTGACCAGCGCCTGCGATCGCTCCACGAACAGGCTGTAGAGGTTGACGTCGCCTCCGCCCAGCAGCGGGTAGTCGCCGCCCTTGGCCAGCACGCGGGCGTTGGCCTCGGCCCGTTCGACGGCGCGCGCAAAGTCGGCTGCCAGCGGCGCCTTCTTCTTCTGCAGCGCGGCGATCAGGGCCTTGCGGTCGGCGGCGCGCGGCTGGGCCGCGATCTCGGGCGCGCGCTCGGCAAACCACTCCACCTCCTGCAGCTTGATGCGGTCCCAGGGCGGATTGCCGATCACCGCGTCAAAGCCCGGCTCGGCGGTGGCAAAGGCCGTGGGGAACGCCGTCCACCAGTGGAAGAAGCGCTCTTCGGCCGCCAGCGCCCGCACGCGCTGCAGCAGGGCCCGCGCCGCGTCGGCCCCGGCGCCCGTGCCTTCCAGCGTGCCCGCCGCCAGCGTGGCCACCAGGTTGCGGGCCGGCTCCAGCAGCGTCAGCAAGGCGGCTCGCTGGGCCTCGTCGCCCAGCTTGCCCAGCTTGTCGGCCTTGGCCACCGGCCAGCCTGGCAGCAGCCAGCGCATCGCGCGCCAGAAGTCCAGCAGCGCGTGCACCGGCGCCACCTGTGCGTCGGCCTCCTCGGCCAGGCGCTGGCTCAGGCGCGCCTCGGCGATGTCCACGTCGGTGAAGTCGGCCACCTGCTGCAGGTTCTTGGCCGCCCGCTCCAGCCGTTGCAGCTCGGCCTGCTGGAACAGCATGCCCAGCGCCTGCAGGCCCTGCTGCACCGTGGCCAGCCGCTCGCCGTGCAGGCTGTCGCCGTGCTTGAGGTGGTGATCCAGAAAACTGAGCGGCGCACCCACCGTGAAGGTGTGCAGCCACAGCGCCGTCTTGGCCAGCTCCACCGCCATGGCGTTCTTGTCGACGCCGAACACGCACTTCTTCAGCACCATGCGGCGCACGATGTGGCGGTCGTCGAGCTGCGCGTCGGCGACGGCCCAGCCGTGTTCCTTGGCCTGCGCCTTGATGGCCTGCCGCACGCCCGCGATGCGTTGGATGACCGGGCTCGTCCAGGGCGTGCCGCGCTCCAGCAGGTGCGCCGACCAGGGCATCTCGGCCACGCGCTGCTGCGCCGTGGCCGCAGCCTCGAGCACGCGGTCGGCCATGAAGTCCACCAACGCCACCAGGAAGTGGCCGCTGCCCATGGCAGGGTCGCAGACCTTCAGCTCCAGCATGGCGCTGGCGGGGTCGGCGGCATCCAGGCGGTCCCAGTCGCCCGGGTTGAGCGAGGTCTTCTTCTTCCAGCCGTCGAGCAGCTGGTCGAAGGCGGCTACGCGCTCGCCGGCCAGAAGGCCCACGCTCTCGCGCAGGATCAGCTGCACCAGGTCGTCGTGCGTGTAGTAGCTGCCCGAGACCTTGCGCGCAAAGCTCGCCGGCACGGCGCGCACGCGGTCCAGCTCGGGCCTGTCGTGCTCGGGGCCGCGTGCCGAGGTCTCGGCCGCCTGCACCTCGTGCACGAGCTGGTACTCCAGCAGCCGCTCGTAGAGGCCGCCGAGGTGGCTGACGCTCAGGTCGCGGTAGTTGATCCAGCCGCGCAGCAGGTCTTCGGTGCGGCGGCTGAGTGCGTCGATGATGGGCGCCAGCACCGCGTCGGGCACGCGCGTGCGCTCCAGCAGCAGGCTGCGGCCGCGGTTGAACAGGCCGCCGTTGTAGGCGGGCATGCCGATGGTGTCGTCGCCGACGTCGATGAGTTCGAAGCAGCCCTTCAGCGACAGCCACAGACGGTTCTGCGTCGCCGACCAGCGCTGCCCCGCGTCCACCTTCTCGCGCACCTCTTCGCGCAGCGCCCGCACGCTGTACGCCCTGTACCGCTCATCACCCACCGGCAGCAGCCGCCGGTCCTCGGCGTAGAACAGGAACAGCAGGCGGTACAGCAAGATGAGCGTGGCCTCGCGCACCTGCTCCAGGTACTCGCGCGTGTAGCGGTGGCGCGTGCCGCTGCCGTAGCCCACGGGCTCCTTCTGGGCTTCAAGATCACCCCGCGCCA
>JBILSW010000296.1:0-4631 GCA_044371895.1 Rubrivivax sp. | reverse complement strand
GTGCAGCAGGCCGTCGAGCAGCCGCACGGCGCCCGCGCCGGCCGCGGCCAGCGCGGGGGAGGAGAGTTCGTGCACGCCGCTGCTGCCGCCATCGGGTGGGTCGGCGTCGACAGGCTCGTCGCCATCGTCCGCGGCCCTGAAGCCACGCTCGCACGCAGCCAGCCGCTCGGCCAGCTCGACGGCATCGAGGTGCACCAGCACCGGCTGGCGCAGTCGCAGTTGCACGGCCTGCACGAGCAGCGCCCCGGGCGGCTCGGCCACGAGCAGCGTGCCGGCGCCGTCGGCGCTGCGCAGCAGCAGCGCGCGGTGGCGCACGGCCAGCGCCAGCGGCCAGGTGCCGAGGTCGGCGTCGCCCAGCGCGGCCAGGCGCTCCGAGGGCATCACGGCACCTGCTCCATCAGCGTGAACAGCGGCAGGTACATGAGCACCACGACGCCGCCCACCACGGCACCCATCACCAGCATGAGCAGCGGGTTCACGACCTTGGCGACCCACTCGGCCAGGCGCGACACCTCTTCGTCGTGGAAGCTGGCGGCGCGCGTCAGCATGGCGGGCACCTCGCCGCTGCGTTCGCCCACGCGAAGCATGCGCAGCGCCGCCGGCGTGAGCAGGCCCTGCCCCTGCAGCGCCGCCGACAGCCGCGCCCCTGCGGCCACGTCGGCCCGCGCGCGCACCAGCGCCGGGCGCAGCGGGGCGTCGAGCACCGGTTCGGCCAGCAGCAGCGCGCGCGGCAGCGGCACCCCCGCCGCGCCCAGCAGGCCCACGGCGCGGTACAGCCGCGCCAGCGCCACCGTGCGCAGCCGCGAGCCCAGGCCGGGCAGCCGCCACAGCTGCTGCTGCCACCAGCGGCGCGCGGCAGGCAGCCGGAGGCCGGCCACCACCGCCAGCGGCAGCAGCACCCCCCGCAGCGCCGCGAGCCCGGGCTCGCGAGCCGCCGCCTGGCCGGCGGCGATGAGCACGCGGGATCCCCAGGGCAGGTCGACGGCGAGACCCTCGAACACGCCGGCAAAGCGCGGCAGCACGAAAACCACCAGGAATCCGATGACCGCGACACCGCTGGCAAACAGCAGGGCCGGGTAAAGCGCGGCGGCCACGAGCTTGTCGCGCAGCGCGCCGCTCCAGGCCAGGAAGGCCGCATGGTGCTGCAGCACCGTGGCGAGCTGGCCATCGCGCTCGGCGGCGGCCACCAGGGCCAGCAGCACCTCGTCGAAGGCGGGCGCGCCGGGCTCGCCGGCCTCGGCCATGGCCTGCGACAGCGTGCGGCCCTCGCGCAGCGCGGCCTGCACGCGCGTCAGCGGTGCGGCGGCGGCGCTGTTGCGTTCCGCCAGGGTCTCGACCGCCTCGAGCAGCGGCACGCCGCTGGACAGCAGCACGGCCAGTTCCTGGGCGAACGCGCGCGCGTCGATGCGGGGCCTTCGGCGTGGCCACCCGCCCAGCGCGGCCGAAGGCGCCAGGGCCTCCGGGCGAACCGCCAGCACCTGCGCGGCGCGCACACCCAGCACCGCAGGCAGCGAGGCCTCGTCGGCGGCCTCGACCCGGCGCCAGCGAGGCGCAGACGGAGGCTCGTGCAGCTGCACCTCGAACGCGGGCATGCCGGCTGCTACCAGTTGCGAAGGCCGGCATCGCCGACGGTCTGACCGTCGGGCCCGCTCGACCACAGGTCGTAGTCGCCGTGCTCGCCGGGCGACCGGTAGCCGTAGGGCCGGCCCCAGGGATCGGGCGGCGCCCCGCGCGTCAGGTAGGGCCCGGCCCAGCGCGGCTCGCCCGGCGGCGGCTGTGTCAGCGCGGCCAGGCCCTGGGCCGTGCTCGGGTAGCGGCCGACGTCGAGCCGGTACTGGTCGAGCGCCTTGCCCAGCGCGTCGATCTGCGCCCGCGCCACCTTGGCCTCGCTCTTGCCGATCTGCGCGAACAGCTTGGGGCCGACATAGCCCGCCAGCAGGCCCAGGATGACCATCACGACCAGCAGTTCCAGCAGCGTGAAGCCGATCTGGCGGCGGGACCTGGGAGCGGGATGGATGCGGCACATGGACTCTTCAGATTACGAAGCCCCCGTGTCCGGGCCTTGAAGAGACGCTGACAGACCGTCATCAAACATGATCCGAATGCATCAGCAGGCGTCCGAACGGTGGGTGTGGCGGCCCGCGGGCTGGCTGTCGCGTGATCCGATCGGACAGGACTTCGCGCGTGGGGTCATGCAGCGCCGACATGTTGGCTGCGCATAGTCCAAAGGGTTCCGCTTCAGCCTTCCGCCATGTCACCCTCCGTCCAGGCACTTGCGCCCACCCTGGACGTCGCCGCGCCCGGCGGCGTGCGAGCCGCCGCGTCGGCGGTCGCAACGGTGCGGTTCGGCGACGTGACGATCACCGAGACCGGCGACTTCCCGCCACCGCGGGGCCCGGCCTGCTGGGTGTTCCTGACGCTGAATGCGGAGATTGCGCTGTCGTTGCCGGGGAACCCTGCCCTGAGGGCCCTGCTGCAGATGCCACGCGCCCGCGTCAGCGTAGACGGGCAATGGCTTTGCTGGGCCCTGCGGCGCAAGTACCCGCACCAGCCGCTGCACAAGCTGTCAGGCTCGGACCTCGTCTACACGCTTGCCGCGCAGTGCGCCGGCGAGGGCCGGCGCCTTCTGCTGCTGGGCAGCCACGCCGAGGCCAACGCCCTGGCCGTGATGCGTCTGCGCCGGCTGCTCCCGGCCTTGCACGTGGCCGGTTTCGCGCCCAAGCCCTACCGTGCCGCCGGAGCGTCTGCGGAAGGGGCCGCGGAAGAGACGGCGGCGCACCAGGCCGCCCTCGAAGCCATCCGCGCTTTCCGCCCCGACTACGTCGTGCTGGGCCTGGGCGCCGAAAAGGAGCAGCGGCTGTGCCTGCAACTCGCTCCCATGCTCGACGGGCAGGTCACCGGGCTGCTGTGCTTCGGCGGCGCCATCGACATGGTCTCGGGCAGGGTGCGGCGCGCGCCGCGCTGGATGCAGCGCAGCGGGCTCGAGTCGGTGTACCGCGTATGGGAGCAGCCCTCGCGGCTGCCGCGTTGGCTGCGCAGTCTGCGGCTGCTGCCGATGCTGGCCGCTGGCCGCTACTGAGCCGGGCCCGCCGTGGTTCCGGCCTTGCGCGCGACGATGAAGAAGCCACTGCAGGCGATGTCCGGCCAACGCGCGGCGATCGCGGTGGCCAACGCCGGCCACCTGCGTGACTTGGGCAAGGAAGCCTGCAGGCGGCTCAGATCGGCCTCGGGCTCGAAGCCGCACTCGTGCAACAGCGCGAGCAGATCGCGATGCCTGAAGAAGCGCAGGTGCGGATAGCGCCAGGCCGCCTGGCCGGGAAAGTGCGCCGGCGCATCGACGCCGGCCCCCCGCAGCACCCGCCACCGCGCGCGCCAGTCGAAGGGATTGGGCACGTTGACCACGATGCGGCCATCGGGGCGCAGGACCCGGCGTGCTTCGCGCAGCGCATGTTGGGGGTGCACGAGGTGCTCGAGCACGTCGAGAGCCAGCACCCAGTCCCAGTGGTCCTCGGGCCACGGCAGTCCGGCGGTGTCCAGGTCGGATACCAGGGTGGGCACCCCAGCCGCGCACGCACGCTCGGCTGCCAGCGCCAGGCTCTCCACGCCCTGCACCTGGTTGGTGTCGGCCAGGCGCTGCAGGTTCGCGCCCAGTCCGCTGCCGAGTTCCAGCACGCGTCGGGCCTGGATGTCGTGGCGTCGGCGCAGCAGGTCGAGCAGCGCCAGGATGTGGCCGCGGCCGCCCGCGGCCTGCTCGGCCTCCAGCCAGTCGGTGCGGTAGCCGTCGGCGCTCGGGCGTGCCATGGTGCCTATCAGTCTGCCGCGGCCCGCGGCACTGGCTGCGGGGCGGTTGCCAGCGCGCGCAGGCACCGATCCAGCGCCTCGGTGTAGAGCCGCTGCCGCGCTGCCGCCCAGCGCGCCGCGTCCGGCGCGTGTGCGCCGGGGAGCGCCTGCGGTGCCGAGGCGAGCAGGCAGGCGGCGGCAAAGCCCGCGGCATCGGTGGCGCGGTGGACGTGCGGCGGCAGGTCTTCACCCAGCCCGCGCAGCGCATGCGGCGTCGCCACCACGGGCAGTCCGCTCGCCACGGCCTCGATGGCCTTCTCCTGGACGCCCGAGCCCGTGAGCGAGGGCACTGCGATCAGGTCCACCGCATCGAGGAAGGTCTGCACATCGCCCACGCGGCCCAGCACCTGCGCGCCCGGCGGCAGGTCCAGCCCGTCGAGCCCGTTGCCGGCCAGCACCAGCCGGGCGTGGCCCTGCAGCCGCGGCCAGACGCGGGACAGGAGCCAGAGCAGACCCTCGCGGTTGGGTGCCCAGGTCCAGGTTCCGAGGAGGCCGACGGACGGCAGGCCGCCGGGTCGGGCTCGCGCCGGGCGGGCGGTGCGGGCCACGAGGGGATAGCCGGGAAGGACCTCCAGTCGCGCCGTCGCCGGCCGACCGGCGCGCAGGGCCAGCCCGGCCATGCGCCGGGCGTCGCTGTCGGACAGGCAGGCGACCACCGCGGCCCGGTGCAGGGCCTGCAGTTCCAGGGCCTTCAGACCCCGGGCCTCGCGCAACATGACGCAGCGCATCAGCCGGTGGGTGTGCGGGTTGCCCTGGTAGCCCCGGCTGGCGGCGCCGCTGCGGCGGAGGTA
>JBILSW010000289.1:0-4697 GCA_044371895.1 Rubrivivax sp. | reverse complement strand
GCGTGCGCCAGCTCGGTGGCGTCGCTCTTGAGGAACTTGCGCCGCGCCGGCGTGGCGAAGAAAAGCTCCTGCACCTCCACCGTGGTGCCCCGGGACCGCGCCGCGGGGGCCAGCTGTCCGCCGCGCGCCTGCAGTCGCCAGGCGTGCGGGGCCTCCGCGGTGCGGCTGGTGATGGCGAGCTCGGCCACCGAGGCCAGCGCGGCCAGCGCCTCGCCGCGGAAGCCCATCGTGCCGACGCGCTCGAGCTCGGCGAGGTCACGGATCTTGCTGGTGGCGTGGCGCCTGAGCGCCAGCGGCAACTGCTCGGGCGGGATGCCGACGCCGTCGTCCTCGACCGACACCAGCCGCACACCACCACCGGCCAGCCTCACCGTGACCTGCCCGGCGCCGGCATCGAGCGCGTTGTCCAGCAGTTCGCGCACGGCGGCGGCCGGACGGTCGATCACTTCGCCGGCGGCGATCTGGCTGATCAGCTCGTCGGGCAGCTCACGGATCGGGCGGCGCGGCGGCTCTGGGGACATCGGGGCGGGATTCTAGGAGCGCCAAACTTCGCACGCTTTCTGCAATTGCCCCATAGACTAGACCCCGGAACGCACCAAGAGCCTGAGCCCCCGAGAGGGCCGTGGGCCGCAGCGTCGTTGGCACGGTGGCCGTTTCTTGCCGGAGGATCATGCTGCCCTTCTTCGCCGATCTGGTGTCCCGCACCGACGAGGATCGCTGGACCTTCGAAACCCACCCGCAGCTGGTGGACGCGGTGGCCCACGGCATGAGCGTGGAGCGCTACCGCGCGCTGCTGCTCGAGCTGTATCACGTGGTCTGGCACTTCAACCCGGTATGCGCCGCCGCTGCGGCGAGGCTGGGCTCGCCGGCACACGACCCCGACTGCGCGCTGCGCTACTTCCTCTACGAGCACATGCACGAGGAGTCGGGCCATGAAAACTGGGTGCTGGCCGACCTCGAGGCCCTGGGCATGACGCGCGCCAACGCGCGGGCCCACCGCCCCGGCGCGCACACGCTGGCGCTGAACGGCTACAACCACTGGAGCGCCGCCATGCGGCAGCCGCTGTCGGTGCTGGGCATGCTGTACGCGCTGGAGGTGATCGCCTCGGTCTACGGCGGGCCCTTCGCCAGCGCCATCCGCGAGCGGCTGCTGCTGGAGGGCGAGCAGGGCGTCAGCTTCATCGGCTCGCACGCCACGCTGGACTCGCAGCACATGGCCGAGTTGCGGCAGGTCCTCAACCAGGTTGGCGATGACGCCGCCCGCGAAGCCATCGTCGAATCTGTGCAGGTGAACTTCCACCACCTGACCCGCATCCTCGAGGCCCTGCCCGCCAGCACGCCATGAGCAAGCCCGCCGCCGTCGGTGTCGCCGGCCTGCTGGGCAGGCCCTACAAGACCATCCGCCTGGAGTGGCACTCCGATCTGGCCCTGCTGCGAGTACGCGCCGCCGTCAGGCCCATCCAGTGCTACAGCCTGGCTGCGATGACCGAGATGCAGCAGGTGCTCGACGACATCAGCGCCAACCCCGGCCTGCTGCGCCACTTGGTGCTGACCTCCGACGTGCCCAAGGTCTTCAACTTCGGCGGCGACTTGGCCCTGTTCGTGCTCCTGGTGCGCGCGGGCGACGTCGACTCGCTGCGCCTGTATGGCATGAAGTGCGTGGACATGGTCTGGTGGCTCGAAAACGCCGCCACGCTGGGCGTGCACACCACGGTCATGGCCGCGGGCGACACCCTGGGCGGCGGCCTGGAGAGCGCGCTCCCCTTCCACCGCATCATCTTCGAGAAGAGCGCACAGGCCGGCTTCCCCGAGGTGCTGTTCAACCTGTTCCCGGGCATGGGGGCCTGGGACTTCACGATCCGGCGTGCCGGCTTTGCCGTGGCCAACGAGATGATCCTGTCGGGCCACCTCTACGGCGCGGAGGAACTGCTGTACCGCCGCCTGATCGACATGGTGGTGCCCGACGGCGAGGGCGAACAGGCCATCGACCGCGTGGTGCGCGAGGTCGACCCACGCCACCGCGGCACACTGGCCGCGCTGCGCGCCCAGCGCCTGGCTGCACCGATCCGGCGCGAATCGCTGGTCGCTATCGTCGACCAGTGGGCCGAGAGCGCCATGGGCCTGACCGACCGCGATCTGCGCCTGATGGAACGCCTGGCCCGCGCCCAGGTCCGCAAGGCCGGTGGCGGCGACGAGGGCGCAGTCGAAGAGATCAAGCGGCTGGAGCTCGACATGGCCTGGGGTGGCGAACGCCGCTGCGGCGTGGAGCGCCGGGCCGTTCCGCCGCCGGTGGATAGGCGGGTGCGCACCTGAAGCCTGCCGCGCCTGCTGCTCAGGCCCGCGGCATCGCGCTGCCGCAGCTGGGGCAGAAGCGGGCTGCGGCCGGCACCGCTGCGCTGCAGACGGTACAGGGCCGCCCTGCGGCCGGGGGCGAAGGCGGCCGAGGCGGTGAAGCCTGCGCGTCCGGCACAGCGGTCTTCGCGGGCACGCGCGCGGGGTACCGGCGGGGTTCTTCGGCGGCCATGCGGGACTGGGCCAACGTCTGCGCCAGCCGTTGCAGCGTCTGCAGCCACTGCCCGGCCGCGGCGGCGTCGCCCTTCAGGCTGCGCAACGTGCGGCTGCCCAGGCGGTGGTCGGCGGCGGCATAGAAGACCGACCTCGCCTGCGCCACCGCCGCGCGTGCACGGTGGGACTGCACGCCGGCCTCGGCGGCCTCTGCCGGGCGCACCCACTGGCCGCGCAGCTCCAGCCAGGTGATGGTGGAGTCGACCTCAAAGCGGCTCCACAGCAGGTGCGAGGCCCGTAGCGCGTGCCCGGCAGCCACCACCAGGGCAAGGCCGACGCCGGCCTTCGTCCAGAAAACGCGATCGTCGTGCAGGTAGGTCCAGCCCTGCCAGAGCCAGAACGCGCCACCCAGCGGCGTCCAGACCAGGCACAGCAGGCCCAGTGCCGCCAGCCACATCTCGGGCGAACCGGCTCGCGGCCACGCCAGCGGGCGCTCGCGCGCCGCGGCCGGCAGCACCGGGTGCGACTCTTCGAGCACCACGCCACTGAAGGCACCCTGCGCGCCCGCGCCGTCGACCACGGGCATCTGCCAGGCGTGGCGCCGGCTGGGCACTCCTTCGGCCCAGCGCCGGTGCAGCTCGAGTTCGAGCTCCCTCGCGAAACTCCGCAGCCCGGCAGCGGGGGCGAGATCGCACTCGTGGATATCGATGCGGCCGGCGGCCACCGGGGCCAGCTGCGCTCGGCCGGCCAGCAGCGCAAACCCCTCGACCAGCACCAGGCCCCACAGCAGCGAGGCAAGCGCCACGGGCAGCGCCAGCGGCACCAGGGCCTTCAGGAAGTCCTGCCCCGGCAGCAGCGGCGTGAAGACGACGCCGGTGACCGCCACCGCCAAGCCCAGCAGCAGCCACGACGCCAGGGCGAGGGGACCGCCCACAGGGCGCCCCGGCAGGATGGCGCTGGCGCCGATCACGCCCACGACGACCACACCCAGCCCCAGCGCGGCCACCGCGGCGGCCACGCCATCGGCCAGCAGCCACACCGGCGCCAGCAGCACGAACACCCCGGCACACAGCAGCAGGTGGTACAGGCGCCGCGCCAGATGCACTTGCAGCGGGCGCGGCCAGTGGCCCAGCTCGGGTGCCAGGCGCAGCAGCACGCCGCGCCACGGACCCTCAACCACCAGCGGCTCGGGAGCGCCGTTGACCAGGGCGCGCCGCAGCCAGGCTGCACCTGGGCTGGACCCGCTGGCCTCGCGCAGCAGCACGCCGGTTAGCGGCGCCGGCTGCCCGGGCTCCAGCAGCAGCCGGCGCTGGCCGCTGGCGCGAACGATGTTGACCACGCCCAGCGTGGCAAAAAGCGCCGCCGCCAGCGACACGGGCCAGGGGCTGCCCGGATCGCGGTCGGCACCCGACCAGGCGGCCGCGGCGTCGCTCATCGGATCGGGGCTGTAGCTCACCAACACGGACAGGCCCAGCGCCAGCAGCAGCAGCACACCCCCACGCCAAAACAGCAGCCGGTTCTCGGCCGCATACGGCGTGGGGTAGCTGAACGCGGGGCCAACGAGGCCCCAGGGCTTGATCATGCCGCCTCCCTGCTAACGGACGAACGGGCCCCGCGCAGCTTCGGTGGCCGGCTGGGACACGGGCCGGGTGGCCGCGTCCGATTCTGCCCGAGCAGGCGCACGCCGGTCGCGACCCGGCGCCGGGCCTACAGGCTGCGCCGGTACTGGCCGCCCACCTCGAACAGGGCGCTGGTGATCTGGCCCAGGCTGCACACGCGCACGGCGTCCATCAGCACCTCGAAGACGTTGCGGTCCTCGATCACCGCCTGCTGCAGGCGACGCAGCATCGCCGGCGCCTGGTCATGGTGGCGGGTGAGGAAGTCGGACAGGCGCGCGAGCTGGCTCTGCTTCTCGGCCTCGGTGCTGCGCGCGAGCTCGATGTACTCGGGCACAGGGTCCCCCTTCGGGTTGCGGAAGGTGTTGACGCCAATGATCGGGTGCTCGCCGGTGTGCTTGAGCATCTCGTAGTGCATCGACTCTTCCTGGATCTTGCTGCGCTGGTAGCCGGTCTCCATGGCGCCGAGCACGCCGCCGCGCTCGGCGATCTTCTCGAACTCGGCCAGCACGGCCTCCTCGACCAGCTCGGTGAGCTCGTCGATGACGAAGGCGCCCTGGTTGGGGTTCTCGTTTT
>JBILSW010000148.1:0-6695 GCA_044371895.1 Rubrivivax sp. | reverse complement strand
CGCAGATCTCGGTCACCTTGGCGTGTTCGGCGATGTTCTGCCGCCCACGCTCCTAGCCGATCCGGCCCAGCAGCAGGTACTCCAAGAGCGCCTTCTGCACGTGCATGCGGTTCTCGGCCTCGTCCCAGACCACGCTCTGAGGGCCGTCGATCACCTCGTCGGCGACCTCCTCGCCGCGGTGTGCCGGCAGGCAGTGCATGAACAGAGCGTCGGGCCGCGCCAGAGCCATCATTTCCTCGTCGACGCACCAGTCGACGAAGGCCTTGCGGCGCTCCTCGTTCTCGGCCTCGTAGCCCATGCTCGTCCACACGTCGGTGGTGACGAGGTGGGCGCCCTCGCAGGCCTGCATCGGGTGGTCGAAGACCTTGAAGCAGCCGGTGTCGCGGATGCCGGCCACAGCGGGGTCGACCTCGTAGCCGCTGGGCGTGCTCACGTGCACCGTGAAGCCCAGGATCTCGGCTGCCTGCAGCCAGGTGTTGGCCATGTTGTTGCCGTCGCCCACCCAGGCCACCACCTTGCCGGCGATGGAGCCGCGGTGCTCGATGTACGTGAAGACGTCGGCCAGGATCTGGCACGGGTGGTACTCGTTCGTCAGCCCGTTGATCACCGGCACGCGCGAGTGCGCCGCGAAGCGCTCCAGCTTGCTCTGCTCGTAGGTGCGGATCATCACCAGGTCGACCATGCGGCTGATGACGCGCGCGCTGTCCTCCACGGGCTCGGCGCGGCCGAGCTGGCTGTCGCCCGTGGTGAGGTGCACGACGGAGCCGCCCATCTGGTACATGCCGGCCTCGAAGCTGACGCGCGTGCGCGTGCTGGCCTTCTCGAAGATCATCGCCAGCGTGCGGTCGACCAGCGGCGTGTAGCGCTCGTAGTTCTTGAACCGCGTCTTGATGATGCGCGCGCGCTCCAGCAGGTAGGCGTACTCCTCGGCGCGGAAGTCCTTGAACTGCAGGTAGTGCCGGATCAGCGAGTGGCCGGGCTTCATCGGCAGACTCATCCGTGGGCGAGGAAGTCGCGCACCAGCGGCACCAGGATCTCGGCCACCTGCCGCGCCTCGTCGGCGCTCATCACCAGAGGCGGCACCAGGCGGATGACGCTGTCGGCCGTGACGCTGATCATCAGCCCGGCCTCGGCCGCACGGCCCAGCAGCACGCCGCAGGGGCGGTCTAGTTCCAGGCCGATCATCAGGCCGGCGCCGCGCAGGTCCTTCACGGTGCCGGCAGCGATCTCGGCCGTCAGGCCTTCGCGAAGGGCGGACGTGAGCACCTCGCCCACGGCGGCCGCGTTGGCCAGGATGCCGTCTTCTTCCATGATGCGCAGTGTTTCCACCCCCGCGCGCATGGCCAGGGGGTTGCCGCCGAAGGTGGTGCCATGGTTGCCCGGGCCCAGCACGTTCACGGCCCGCGGGCCCACGACGATGGCGCCCACTGGCACACCCGAGCCCAGGCCCTTGGCCAGCGGCATCACGTCGGGCAGGACGCCGGCCCACTGGTGCGCGAACCACTTGCCTGTGCGGCCGATGCCGCACTGCACCTCGTCGAGCATCAGCAGCCAGCCGCGCTCGTCGCAGATGCGGCGCAGGCCCTGCAGGTACTCCCAGCGCGCGGGGTTTACTCCGCCTTCGCCCTGGATCGTCTCCAGGAACACCGCCACCACGTTGGGGTTCGTCGCGGCCACCTGCTCGACCGCGGCAAGGTCGTTCAGCGGCACGCGCACGAAGCCCTCGACCAGTGGCTCGAAACCCTTCTGGACCTTCGGGTTGCCTGTGGCCGACAGCGTGGCGATGCTGCGGCCGTGGAAGGCGCGCTCGTAGACGATGATCTCGGGGCGGTCGATGCCCTTGTCATGGCCGAACTTGCGCGCGATCTTCAGCGCACCTTCGTTGGCCTCCAGGCCCGAGTTGCAGAAGAAGGCCGCGCTCAGGCCCGACAGCTCGCACAGCTTGGCGGCGAGCTGCTCCTGCAGCGGGATCTGGTAGTAGTTGCAGCAGTGGATCAGGCGCGCGACCTGGTCCTGCAGCGCCGGCACCAGCTTGGGGTGGGCGTGGCCCAGCGTGTTGACGGCGATGCCGCCCAGCGCGTCGAGGTAGCGCCGGCCCTCGGTATCCCAGACCCAGCAGCCTCGGCCATGCGACAACGCCATCGGCAGTCGGCCGTAGGTGTTCATCACGTGGGGCATGGGCCGGGTGACCGCGGGCTCGGGGGCGTTCATCGCGTGGCGCTCCTAGTTGAATGAGCGCCGGATTCTAGGTGGCGCCCTGTCCAGCAGCGGCCGGTCGCGATGCCGATGTTGCATCGCAGCAGGCAAGGCACAATGCGGCGCTTCAGCCCGGCGGCCCCGACGGCCTGCGCGGTTTGCGATGACCTTCCCCAAGCCCCGTCAGTTCCACATCCACGGCCTTACGCTCGAGGGGCGCACGTTCCGCCCCAGCGACTGGGCCGAGCGCCTGGCCGGCGCGATGAGCAGCTTCCGCCCCGGCGGCGGCGGGGGCGGCGGCATCGGCGACTACATCGGCTACTCTCCGTACTGCGTGCCCCAGGTGGTGGACGGCGTGAAGTGCGTGCTGGTGAACGAGGCGCTGCGCGACATCGAGCCGATGGCCTGGGCCTTCGTCATGAACTTCGCCCGCGACAACCAGCTGCGGGTGACGGAACTCACGCCGCCCTGAGCGGCGCACGGACGACGAGAAGGGACGAAGAAAAGGGCCCGCAGGGGGCCCTTCGTCGCAGCGCAGCGGATGCCTCAGGCGGCCAGCGAGAGCGCCTTGACCCTGGCGGAAAGACGGCTCTTCAGGCGGGCGGCCTTGTTCTTGTGGAACACGCCCTTGTCGGCTACCGAGTCGATCACGCTCTGCGCCAGCTTGAAGCTCTCCGCGGCCTTGGCCTTGTCACCGCCCAGCACGGCCTTCTGCACGTTCTTGACCATGGTGCGGAAGCGCGAGCGAAGCGCCGTGTTGGCGCCGTTGATCTTGACGTCCTGGCGCACGCGCTTGCGGCCCGAGGCGATGCGGACGGTCTTCTTCTTGGCTTTGGACGAGGTGGCCATGAACGGTGTAGGGGTTGGCAGGATGCAAAGACTGTCGAGTCTAGCACGGCCCTGGTAATGCGTCCAGGACGCCGAGTCGCCGTGTCTATACTCGCCCGCTTGCTCCGCACTTCCCTGGTGAATCTCCTCCGGGCCGCCGCCTCCGTCTCGCTGCTGACCCTGCTGTCGCGGGTGACGGGGCTCGTGCGGGAGCAGATCATCGCCGCCAGCTTCGGCGCCGGCGCCCTGACCGACGCGTTCAACGTCGCGTTCCGCATCCCCAACCTGTTCCGCCGCCTGTTCGCCGAAGGCGCGTTCTCGCAGGCCTTCGTGCCGCTGCTGGCCGCCACGCGCGAGCGAGAAGGCGACGCCGCCACGCACATGCTGGTGAACGCCGTGGGCACGGTGCTCGCCTGGGCGTTGCTGCTGACCTGCGCGCTCGGGGTGGTCGGTGCGCCGGTGCTGGTCTGGCTGATGGGCTCGGGCCTGGAGCGCTTCGACACCGCCGTGGTGCTCACACGCTGGATGTTCCCGTACATCGGCTTCATGTCGCTGGTGGCGCTGGCCGCGGGCGTGCTCAACACCTGGAAGCGCTTCGCCGTGCCCGCGGCCGCCCCTGTGCTGCTGAACCTCAGCATGATCGGCGCCGCCTGGTGGGGCGCGCCCTGGTTCGAGCGCCAGGGCATCGAGCCTATCCACGCGCTGGCTGGCGGCGTCATGCTTGGCGGCGTGCTGCAGCTCGGCGCCATGCTGATCGCGCTCGCGCGGCTGGGCATGCTGCCGCGCATCGCGCTGGCACCGGCGGGCATCGCCTCCGCCTGGCAACACCCGAGCGTTCGGCAGGTGCTGCGGCAGATGGCCCCCGCGCTGCTGGGGGTGTCGGTGGCGCAGATCTCGCTGCTGATCAACACGCAGATCGCCTCGCACGTGGCCGTGGGCGCCGTGTCGTGGTTGACCTACGCCGACCGCCTGATGGAGTTTCCGACCGCGCTGCTCGGCGTGGCCCTGGGCGTGGTGCTGCTGCCGCAGCTGTCGGCGGCGCAGGCGCGCGGGGACGGCGCGGCGTTCTCCGCGATGCTCGACTGGGGACTGCGCCTGGTGCTGCTGCTGGCGCTGCCCTGCGCGCTGGCGCTGCTGCTGTTCCCGCAGGCGCTCGTGGCCGTGCTGTACCACTATGGCCGCTTCGACGCCGAGGACGTGCAGATGACGGTGCTGGCCCTGCAGGGCTACGGCGTGGGGCTGCTGGGCCTCATCGCCATCAAGGTGCTGGCGCCGGCCTTCTATGCGCGCCAGGACATCCGCACGCCGGTGAAGATCGCCATCGGCGTGCTGGTCGCCACGCAGCTGCTGAACCTGGTGCTGGTGCCCCGGCTGGGGCATGCGGGGCTGGCGCTGTCCATCGGCCTGGGCGCCTGGGTGAACGCGGGGCTGCTGCTGGCGGGGCTGCTCCGGCGCGGGGCCTACCGGCCGGAGCCCGGCTGGGCCCGCTTCGCGCTGCAGGTGCTGCTGGCCAACGTGGCGCTGGGCCTGGCGCTGGCCTGGGCGGCCGGTGCCGTCGACTGGATCGGTCTGCAGACCCAGTGGGCCCGGCGCGCGGGCGCCGTGGCGGCCGTGCTGGGCGGCGTGGCGCTGCTGTACGGGCTGCTGCTGCTTCTGCTGGGCCTGCGCCCACGCCATTTCCTGCGCCGGGCCTGACCTACACTGGTACGACGCCCATCGACCATGCAGCTGCCCCTAGCCCACGACGTGACGCCCCTGGCGTACTTCGCTTCGCTGGTGGCCAGCGACGAGGGCTTCCCGCTGCTGGAGGCGGCGGTCTCGCTGGCCCAGGACGACGACCCCGTGCTCGACGTGCAGGGGGTGCTGGCCGAGGTCGACGTGCTCGCACAGCGCCTGCGGGCCCGGCTGCCGGCCGATGCCGCGCCGCTGCAGCGCCTGCGCCTGCTCAACCGTTACTTCTTCAACGAGCTGGGCTTCGGCGGCAACGTCAACGACTACCACGACCGCCGGAACAGCCTCATCCCCGCCGTGCTGGCCACGCGCCGCGGCATCCCCATCTCGCTTGCCGTGCTGTACCAGGAAATCGGCGCGCAGGCCGGGCTCGCGGTGCGTGGCATCTCGTTCCCGGGGCACTTCCTGGTGAAGGTGTCGCTGCCGCGCGGCGAGGTGATCATCGACCCCTTCAGCGGCCAGTCGCTGTCGCGCGAGGAACTCGAGGATCGGCTCGCCCCCTTCCGCCGCCGCCTGGGCGACGACGACGAGATGCCCCTGGGCCTGTTCCTCGTGGCCGCGGCGCCGCGCGACACCGTGGCCCGCATGCTGCGCAACCTCAAGGAAATCCACCGCACGCACGCCGACTGGCGCCGGCTCGAGCGGGTGCTGGCACGCCTGGTGATCCTGCTGCCCGAGGCCTGGACGGAACGGCGCGACCACGCGCTGGTGCTGGCCGAGCTCGGCGCCCGGCGTGAGGCCGCCGCGGCGCTGTCCATCTACCTCTCGCAATGTCCCGAAGCTGACGACGCGCCCGCGCTGGCGCGTCACCTCGCGGCTTGGCAGGCCACCCCCTGATGCCCGCATGAAGCAGATTCCCCTGGCCATCGGCCCCGAGTCGCGCCCCAGCTTCGCCAACTTCGTGCCCGGTGCGAACGCCGCGGCGATGCAGCACCTGGCCGGCCTGGCGCTGCCCTCGGCCCCGGTCTACCTATGGGGCCCGGCGGCCAGCGGCAAGACGCACCTCATGCAGGCGCTGGCCGCGCGCTGCCAGGCCGCGGGCCAGACGGCCGGCTGGTTCGACGCCGCCGACCCCGAGCCCTGGGTCCTGCAGCCGCACTGGGCCCTGGTGGCGGTGGACCGCTGCGAGTTGCTGGGCACCGGCGCGCAGCACGCTGCGTTCGCGCTGTTCGAGGCCGCATCGTCCCAGGGCGTGCAATGGCTGGCCGCCGGCCGCCTTCCGCCCGTGGACCTGCCGCTGCGCGACGACCTGCGCACGCGTCTGGGCTGGGGCCACGTCTTCGCGCTCGAGCCGCTGGCCGACCGCGAAGCCCGCGCCGCGCTGCGCCGCGAGGCCGACGAGCGCGGCATCTTCCTGCCCGATGACGTGATGGACTATCTGCTCGCACGCTTCCCCCGCGACCTCGGCCACCTGATGCTGGCCCTGGACCGCCTAGACGAATTCGGGCTGGCCAAGGGTCGCCGCATCACGCTGCCGCTGGTGCGGCAGATGCTGGCGGAAGAAGGGCTGCCGGAGGCCGGGGCATGACGGTCCCTGCGCTCGCGCTTTTCGACCTTGACGGCACCCTGCTGCCACGGGACAGCGACCACGCCTTCGGCGAGTTCCTCGTGCAGCGCGGCTGGGCGTCGGACGACGCGTTCCGCCACGCCAACGACCGCTTCTACGCCGACTACCTCGAGGGCCGGCTCGACATGGCGGCCTACGTCGACTTCGCCACCTCGGCCTGGCGCGGCCGGCCCGCGGCCGAGCAGCAGCAGGTGCTGGCCGACTTCGTCGACGAGGTCGTCAAGCCGATGCTGCACCCGGCCGCGCTCGAGCTCGTGCGGCGCCACCGCGACGACGGCGAGCGCCTGGCGCTGGTCACCGCCACCAACGAGTTCGTCACGCGGCCCATCGCGGCGCTGTTTGGCATCGACGTCCTGATCGCCACCGGACTGGA
>JBILSW010000147.1:0-6701 GCA_044371895.1 Rubrivivax sp. | reverse complement strand
CACCAACAGCTACAAGCGCCTGGTGCCCGGCTTCGAGGCGCCGGTGAAGCTGGCCTACTCGGCGCGCAACCGCTCGGCCTCGATCCGCATCCCCTACGTCAGCAACCCCAAGGGCCGCCGCATCGAGGCGCGCTTCCCCGATCCCCTGTGCAACCCGTACCTGGGCTTCGCGGCGATGCTGATGGCGGGCCTGGACGGCGTCGAGAACAAGATCCACCCGGGCGAGGCCGCCACGAAGGACCTGTACCACCTGCCGCCCGAAGAGGACGCGAAGATCCCGACCGTCTGCCACAGCCTGGACCAGGCGCTGGACTACCTCGACAAGGGCCGCGCCTTCCTGACCAAGGGCGGTGTGTTCACCGACGCCTACATCGACGCCTACATCGAGCTGAAAATGCAGGAGGTCACGCGCTTCCGCATGACCACGCACCCGCTCGAGTTCGACATGTACTACTCGTTGTGATGGTCGCGCCGGCCCCAGGGGCCGGTATCCGCTGAAACGGCCCCCCGGGGGCCGTTTCCGTTTGGCGACGCCGGCCCAGGCTGGGCCACAATCCCGGAATGCGCTCCTACGCCCTTCGTGCCGCCCTGTGGCTGTTGCCCGCCGTGCTGTCGAACCCGGCGCCTGCGCAGGCCCAGGATCCGCGCCCCGTCTACCGCTGCCCCGGACCGCCTGTGCTCTACACCGACTCGCTGTCGGCCGCGGAGGCGCGGAGCCGCAACTGCCGCACCATCGACGGCGCCAGCGTGACGGTGGTGCAGGCGCCGCGTCGGCCCGCGTCTGCCGCGGCGCCGGCTCCGGCCCCGGCGGCTCGTCCCCCCGGCGACACCCGCGTAGACCCTGCAGCGCAGCGCGCCCGCGACGCCGACGCCCGCCGCATCCTGCAGGAGGAACTGCAGCGCGAGGAGCAGCGCCTGGCGCAGCTGCGCGCCGAGTTCAACAACGGCGAGCCCGAGCGCCGCGGCGACGAGCGCAACTTCGAGCGCTACCAGGAGCGCGTGGCCGAGATGCGTGCCGCGATCCAGCGCAAGGAGGCCGACATCGCGGCGCTCAAGCGCGAACTGGCCAAGCTCGCGCCGTCCTGACATCGGCCCACCGGGCCCGCCGATGACCCCCGCCAGCCGAGAGGCCTACGCCGACGTCGAACGCTTCGACGCCTTCGACCAGCTGGCCACGATGGTGGCGCTGGTGCACGCCGAAGGCCACGTGCTGCGCGTCAACGCCGCGCTCGAGAACACGATGGCGGCGTCGCGCCGCTCGCTGCAGCGCGGCTCGCTGCTCGACTGGATGGCCGACGCCGCGCCGATGCGCGAAACGCTGGCGGCAGTGGCCGGCAACCAGGTGGCCACCAGCCGCTTCGACACCCACCTGCGCCGCACCGGCGCCAACGACCTGCCGGTGCACGCCATCGTCACGCAGTCCGACCTGCCGGGCTGCGTGCTTGTGGAGCTGATCGAGATCGAGCAGCAGACGCGCCAGGACCGCGAGGAGCGCGCGCAGACGTTGGCGCAGAGCAGCAAGGACCTGGTCCGCAACCTGGCCCACGAAATCAAGAACCCGCTGGGCGGCATCCGCGGCGCGGCGCAGCTGCTGCAGATGGAGGTGGGGCGCCCGCGGCTTCACCCCGGGGGCGACCGCTCCCAGTGGGGGCCGGATGCCGAGGGCGGCCCAGGGGCCCTCAGCGCGCGCGAGCTCACCGAGTACACGCAGGTCATCATCCACGAGGCCGACCGCCTGCAGGCTCTGGTGGACCGGCTGCTCGCGCCGCATCGCCGCCCGCAGGTGGTGGCCGACGTCAACATCCACGAGGTCTGCGAGCGCGTGCGCGCGCTGGTGCTGGCCGAGCACCCGCGCGGCCTGACCGTGGTGCGCGACTACGACGCCAGCATCCCCGAGTTCCGCGGCGACCGCGAGCAGCTCATCCAGGCCGTGCTGAACATCGCCCACAACGCCACGCAGGCACTGGCCGAGCGCATCGCCGCCGGCAGCGCGCAGCTGAGGCTGCGCACGCGGGTGGCGCGCCAGGTCACGTTCGGTCGTCAGCGCTTCCGTCTGGCACTGGAATTGCATATCGAGGACAACGGCCCCGGCGTGCCCGAGGACATCCGCGAGCGCATCTTCCACCCCTTGGTCAGCGGGCGCGAGGGCGGCAGCGGACTCGGGCTGACGCTGGCGCAGACCTTCGTGCAGCAGCACAGCGGCACGATCGACTGCGACAGCGTGCCGGGGCGGACGGTGTTCAAGATCCTCATCCCACTGCCCTAGGCGAGCACGGGCCGCCCAGGGCGCAACCAAAGGGCGCGGCAGACTGATGAAACCCATCTGGGTGGTCGACGACGATCAATCGATCCGCTTCGTGCTTGAGAAGGCCCTTGCGCGCGAGCAGTTCCCGGTGCGCGCCTTCTCGAGCCCGCGCGACGTGCTCAAGGCCCTCGATGACGACGCGCCGCAGGTGCTGGTCAGCGACATCCGCATGCCCGGCGGCAGCGGCATCGAGCTGCTTCATGCCGTCAAGCAGCGGCACCCGGACCTGCCGGTCATCATCATGACGGCCTTCTCCGACCTCGACAGCGCCGTCAGCGCTTTCCAGGGTGGCGCTTTCGAGTACCTGCCCAAGCCCTTCGACGTGACCGCGGCGGTGGAGCTGATCCGCCGCGCCGTGCAGGAGAGCCTGCGCGACGAGACCGGCGACGCCGCGCCGGTGGCCACGCCCGAGATGCTGGGCCAGGCGCCGGCCATGCAGGACGTGTTCCGAGCCATCGGCCGGCTGAGCCAGAGCAACGTCACGGTGCTGATCACCGGCGAGAGCGGCACGGGCAAGGAACTGGTGGCGCGCGCGCTGCACAGGCACAGCCCGCGAGGCGATGCGGGCAGCCGGGGCCCGTTCGTCGCCATCAACACGGCCGCCATCCCGAAAGACCTGCTCGAGAGCGAGCTCTTCGGCCACGAGCGGGGCGCCTTCACTGGCGCGCAGGCCACGCGGCGCGGCCGCTTCGAGCAGGCCGACGGCGGCACGCTGTTCCTCGACGAGATCGGCGACATGCCCTTCGACCTGCAGACGCGGCTGCTGCGTGTCCTCTCGGACGGGCAGTTCTACCGCGTGGGTGGCCACCAGCCGCTGAAGAGCAACGTGCGTGTGATCGCCGCCACGCACCAGAACCTCGAGGAGCGCGTGCGCCAGGGCGCGTTCCGCGAAGACCTGTTCCACCGCCTGAACGTCATCCGGCTGCGGCTGCCGCCGCTGCGCGAGCGGCGCGAGGACATCCCGATGCTGACGCGCACCTTCCTCGCCAAGAGCGCGCGCGAGCTCGGGGTCGACGCCAAGCGCATCACCGACGAGGCGCTGGCGCGCCTCGCCACCTTCGAGTTTCCCGGCAACGTGCGCCAGCTCGAGAACCTCTGCCACTGGCTCACCGTGATGGCGCCGGCGCAGGTGGTGGAGCTGAAGGACCTCCCCCCCGAGATCCTGGAGGGCTCGGCGCTGGCGCCCCCCGCCCCGGCCCCGGCCGGCATGGCTTCCGTTGCGGCTGCCGAGCCCGCTTCCCTGCCGGGTGGAGAGGCCGCGGCCGCTGTGCCCGCCGCCGTTGCCGAACCGGTGGCCGCCTGGCTGGGCGAGCTGCGCCGCGACGCGCGCCGCCGCCTCGAGGCTCACGAGCCCGAGGTCTGGGAGCACCTCTCGCAGCAGTTCGAGGCCGGCCTCATCCAGACGGCGCTGGAGCTCACCCGCGGACGCCGCATCGAGGCGGCGCAGCGCCTGGGCATCGGCCGCAACACGATCACGCGCAAGATCCAGGAGCTGGGGCTGCCCGACTGAGCCCCGGCATCAACCGGCGATCTGCACCAGCACCGGCGCGTGATCGCTGGGCCGCTCGTTCTTGCGCGGCGCCTTGTCGATGTGGCAGGCCGAGACGGCGGCCTTCAGCGCCCCGGACACCAGGATGTGGTCGATGCGCAGCCCCTGGTTCTTGCGGAAGGCCAGCATGCGGTAGTCCCACCACGAGTACAGCTTGGGCGGCTGCTCGAACAGGCGAAAGGCATCGACCAGCCCCAGCGCCAGCAGGCGCTGGAACTGCGCCCGCTCCTCGGCCGTGAGGTGGATGGTGCCGGCCAGGCCCACGGGGTCCCAGGCGTCGCGGTCCTCGGGGGCGATGTTGAAGTCGCCCATCAGCAACAGCCGCGGATGGGCCGCCAGCTCGGCCTGCACGAAGCCGTGCAGCGCGTCGAGCCAGGCCATCTTGTAGGCGAACTTGTCGCTGTCGGGCGCCTGCCCGTTGGGGAAGTAGCCGCCGATCACGCGCACGGTCGCATCGCCCGAGCCCACCGTGCCGGTGATCACGCGCGCCTGATCGTCGGCAAAGCCGGGAATGTTGCGCACCACGTCGGCGGCCGCGCCGCCGCGGCTGAGCAGGGCGACCCCGTTGTAGGTCTTCTGGCCGTGGAAGGCCACGGCATAGCCGGCCGCTTCGATCTCGGCGGCGGGGAACTTGTCGTCGCTGAGCTTGGTTTCCTGCAGCACCAGCGCGTCCACCGGGTTGGCCGCGAGCCACGCCAGCAGCTGCGGCAGGCGCACGGCGAGGGAGTTGACGTTCCAGGTGGCGAGTTTCATCGGCGGCGGTAAGTCACGAAGCTGAACGAGGGCGTGGCCGGCGATTCCATCGTCGGCTGCACGCGTTGTGCCGCGACCCACCGTGCCGGGTCGACCGTGGGAAAGCGCACGTCGCCGTCGAGTGCGGCCTGCACCTCGGTGAGCACCAGCTCGTCGGCGCGCGGCAGCGCCTGTGCGTACAGCTCGCCGCCGCCGATGACGAAGACGCGCGGCGCGGCGGCGGCCAGCGCCAGCGCCGCGTCCAGGCTGGCGGCCGTCTCGGCGCCCTCGGCCGCGTAGCCGGCCTGCCGCGTGACGACCAGGTTGCGCCGCCCCGGCAGCGGGCGAAAGCGCGCCGGCAGCGACTCCCAGGTCTTGCGGCCCATGATCACCGGCGCGGCCATCGTCGTCTCGCGGAAGTGCTTCGCGTCCGCAGGGTGGCGGAACACCAGCTCGCTGCCGCGGCCGATGACGCCGTTGGCGGCCACGGCCGCCACCAGCACGATCTCGGCCACGCGATCAGACCCGCTCGAGCACCAAGGCGATGCCCTGGCCGACGCCGATGCACATGGTGCACACGGCGTAGCGGCCGCCGGCGGCGTGCAGCTGGTTCACGGCCGTGGCCACCAGCCGCGCGCCGCTGGCGCCCAGCGGGTGGCCCAGCGCGATGGCGCCGCCGTTGGGGTTGACGCGCGGGTCGTCGTCGGCCAGTCCCAGGCCGCGCGTGACGGCCAGGCCCTGCGCGGCGAAGGCCTCGTTGAGCTCGATGACGTCGATCTGCTCCAGGCGCAGCCCGGCCATCGCCAGCACCTTCTGCGTGGCCGGCAGCGGGCCGATGCCCATGATGCGCGGCTCCACGCCCACCGTGGCCATGGCCACCACGCGGGCGCGCGGCACCAGGCCGAAGCGGCGTGCCGCGGCCTCGCTGGCCAGCAGCACGGCGGCGGCGCCATCGTTCACGCCGCTGGCGTTGCCGGCCGTCACCGTGCCGTCGGGGCGCACCACGCCCTTGAGCCGCGCGAGCGACTCCAGGCTGGTCTCGCGCGGGTGCTCGTCGCGGGCCACGACGAGGGCGTCGCCCTTCTTCTGCGGCACCGTCACCGGGCAGATCTCGGCGTCGAAGTAGCCGCGCTGCTGCGCGGCCACGGCCTTGGTCTGGCTGGCCAGCGCGAAGCGGTCCTGTGCGGCACGCTCGATGCCGAACTGCGCCGCCACCTTCTCGGCCGTCTCGGGCATGGAATCCACGCCGTGCGCGGCCTTCATGGCCGGGTTGACGAAGCGCCAGCCGATGGTGGTGTCGTGCACCGCGTTGTCGCGGCTGAAGGCGCTGGTGGCCTTGGGCATGACGAAGGGCGCGCGGCTCATGCTCTCCACGCCGCCGGCCACCATCAGCTGCGCCTCGCCGGCGCGGATGGCGCGTGCGGCCGTGCCCACTGCGTCCAGGCCGCTGCCGCACAGGCGGTTGATGGTGGCGCCGGGCACGCTCGCCGGCAGGCCCGCCAGCAGCGCCGCCATGCGGGCGACGTTGCGGTTGTCCTCGCCGGCCTGGTTGGCGCAGCCGTAGATCACGTCGTCGATGGCGGCGGGGTCGAGCTCGGCGTGGCGCGCCAGCAGCGCCCGCAGCGGCACCGCCCCGAGGTCGTCGGCCCGCACCCCGCTGAGTGCGCCGCCATAGCGGCCGAAGGGCGTGCGCTGCGCGTCGCAGACGAAGGCGTGGTTCATGGGGTGGGGTCTCCTGGGGCGGGCAGGTCGAACAGGCTGGTGGCCTCGACGTCGAGCACCTCGGTGCCGTGCTGGTTGAACATCTGCCAGCGCCAGCGCAGGATGCCCAGGCCCGCCTGGCTGCGCGAGCGGCGGGTTTCCAGCACAGTGGCCTTCAGGCGCAGCTCGTCGCCGGGGCGCACGGGGTGCAGCCAGCGCAGCGAGCTCAGGCCGGGCGACGCGAAGGACTCGCTGCCCTCCAGCGCCACCTGCACGGCCAGCCGCATGGCCAGGCCGCAGGTCTGCCAGCCGCTGGCGATGAGCCCGCCGTGGCGGCCGGCGTTGGCGCGTTCCACGTCGACGTGGTACCACTGCGGGTCGGACTGGGGCGCGCAGGCCACCATCTCCTCGGCG
>JBILSW010000321.1:0-4386 GCA_044371895.1 Rubrivivax sp. | reverse complement strand
CCGTCGGCCGCGGCGGCAATGCCGCGCCCCCACACCAGGCGCACGCGCGTGCCAGGCGCGAAGGGCCGCTGGCAGGCCAGCAGCAGCTGCGTGGCCGGGGCCTCGGCCCGGTCGCGCCGCAGCGCGCGCAGCACCCGCTCGCGCTCGGCGCCGCGCAGCACGCGCACCGCCAGGCGCTCGCCCAGGCCCTCGGCCTCGCAGTGGGCGTGTCGTTCGACGCTGGCTTCGTCGACGGTGCCGTTCAGGCTCAGCAGGAAGTGCTGGTCCTCTTCGATGGCGCTGCCGGGCCAGGGCAGGGCCTCGAGCACCGCGGGCGCGCCGGTGGCGAACTCGAAGCGCGTCGGGCCCTGCAGCGCGCCCCCTGGCGGCTGCCACCCCGCGGCCTGCGTCAGCACACAGCGTTGGCCGGCGGCCAGCGGTCGGGCCAGGTCGAAGGCCCAGCGGCGCGCATCGAGCCAGCGCGCGCTGCCGGCCACCGGCTGGCCGTTGCAGCGCAGCTCGAACGGGGCCGCGGCCCGGGGGTCGCCCGCCGCGGCGGCGTCGGTGTCGAAGTGCAGCAGCACCTGGTTCACGGTGGCCACCTCGCCCTGCGGGCTGGCCTGCACCACGCGCGGGGCCGCCGCCGCCAGCGCGGCCGCCCGGGCCGCGGCGGCCAGGATCGCGGCACCCACGCACCGCAAGGACTGTGTCGACTGCTGCATCACCCCACCTCGTTGGCGGGGCATTGTGGGCGCGCCGGGTGGCGCGCCTATCGGGGCTTACGGCGAGCCGCCGCGGGCCAGCATCTGCAGCTCGCGGCGCTGCGCCACCACCTCGCGCAGCCGGACGTCGATGACCGAGGCCTCGATGAAGTCCTGTCGCCCCTGGGCGCCGCGCGCGGCCTGCTGCGCGACGCGGAAGCGGTCGATGGCGCCGGGCAGGTCGCCCAGCATGGCGCGGGCCTCGGCGGCGGCGCGCAGCGAGCGCAGGCGCTGGCCCAGCGCGTCGGCCGTGCCCGACAGGCTCTCCCAGGCGGTGGCGTCCTGCGGGTGCTCGGCCAGCCAGGTCTGCAGCGCCTCGGTGCTGGCGCGCAGGCCCGGCGCCTCGCTGCCCGGGCGGGCACGGTGCAGGTCCAGCAGCAACTGCGCGCGCTGCAGCATGGCCGCGCGCGCGCCGCCGGGCGCGCCCCCGGGCGGCAGCGGCGGCAGCGCGTCGAGCAGGGCCAGCGCGCCGCGGGCGTCGCCAGCGGACTGGCGCACCTCGGCGTGCATCAGCAGCAGGGCGCGCTCGGCCAGCGCGTCGTGCCCGGGCAGTGCGGCGGCCATGGCGCGCGCCTCGGCGGCCTGGCGCTCGGCGCGCGCGTGGTCCTTCAGGCGGCTGGCCGCCAGGGCGCCGGCCAGCAGCGCCGCGACGCGCTCAACCGCCAGCGGCGACGAGCTCTCGCCCGACAGCCGCGCCAGGCTTTGCGCGCCGGGGTCCATCAGCACGCGGGCGCGGGCCTGCATCAGCGCGTGGCGCAGCGTCGGCTCGGGCGCGGGCGTCGGGGCGGCGAGCACGCGCGTGCGCGCCTCGGAGATGCGGTCGCTGGTGAGCGGGTGGGTGCGCAGGTAGGGGAAGTTGCTGGTGTCGTTGATGCGGCTGGCGAAGTCGAGCTTCTCGAACATCTGCGCCATCCCGCCGGTGTTGTAGCCCGCGTCGGCCAGCAGGCCGAAGCCGATGCGGTCGGCCTCGCGCTCCATGGCGCGCGTGAAGTTCAGCTGCGTCTGGATGGCCGCGGCCTGGCCACCCAGGACGGCGGCCTGCACGCCGTCGGCGCCGGCCCCGACGGTGTTGGCCCGGCTGGCCGCCAGCACGCCCAGCAGCAGCCCCGCCACGGCCAGCAGCGAGGCCTGCTGCTGCGGCGCGATGCTGCGCGCGATGTGGCGCTGCGTGACGTGCGTGAGCTCGTGCGCCAGCACCGAGGCCAGGGCGTCGTGCGTGGTCGTCAGCGCGATCAGGCCCAGGTGCACGCCCACGTAGCCGCCGGGCAGCGCGAAGGCGTTCACGCCGCGGTCGTTGACGAGGAAGATCTCCCACGCGAACGCGGCGTCGATGTCGGGCTCGATGTCGCCGCGCGCGCGCGCGGCGCGCAGCAGCGGCGCGTACAGCTGCTGCACGTAGTCGAGCAGGATGGGGTCGTCGAGATAGGCGGGGTCGCGCCGGCCCTCGCGCAGGATGGCGTCGCCGATGCGGCGCTCCTGGCTGATGGAAAGGTCGGCCGAGGCGGACTCGCCCAGCGCCGGCAGGCGCACCGGATTGGCCGGTGCAGGCGCCTGGGCCCAGGCCGGTGCCAGCGACGAGGCCGCCATCAGCGCCGCCAGCGCCGCCGCGCCCAGGCGCGAGCGCATCGGCACGGGCCGCGGGGCGGTGGGATGGGCTGCGTTCAACGGTGTCCTTTGCAGGGGCTGCCGGCGGCCCCGCTGGCTATCATGACACCGCCCCGTTGCCGAACGTGAAGACCATGCCCCAGCCTGCCGCAACCCCGAAGGCCGAACCTGCGGCCGACGCCCCGCCGGCCGGAACCCCGCTGACGCACTTCGACGCCCAGGGCCATGCGCACATGGTCGACGTCGGCGCCAAGGCCGAGACGCACCGCGTGGCCCGCGCCACCGGCCGCATCCGCATGCAGCCGGCCACCTTTGCGCTGCTGGCCGCCGGCCGGGCGAAGAAGGGCGACGTCATCGGCGTGGCGCGCATCGCCGCCATCCAGGGCGCCAAGCGCACGGCCGACCTGGTGCCGCTGTGCCACCCGCTGCCCATCACGCGCGTGGCGGTGGACTTCGATCTCGACGCCGACGCCCACGCCGTGCACTGCATGGCGCAGGTGGAAACCTACGGCCGCACCGGCGTGGAGATGGAAGCCCTGACCGCCGTGCAGGTGGGCCTGCTCACCGTGTACGACATGCTCAAGGCCGCCGACCGCGGCATGGTGATGGACGGCATCCGCGTGCTGGCCAAGAGCGGGGGCCAGAGCGGGGACTGGGCCGCCTGAGCGGCGCTCTGCCCGCCGGCGTCGACTAGGGCTCGGGCGGCGCGAAGTGGCGCCACGGCACCGCCACCTCGGGCGGCGGCTGGCACTGGAAGGCCGCCGCCGCCGAGGACGCTGAGGCTTGCGCAGCGCAGGGCGCGAAGAAACCGGCGGCGTCGGGCTTGCGGAACTCGCGCAGCCGCGCCACCAGGTGGCGCGCCGCGGCCTCGTCGCCCGAGGCGTGCAGGTCGCGCGCCCAGGCCACCATGAAGCGCGTGTCGAGCAGATAGTGGCTGGCCCGCGCCAGCGCGGCGTCGCGGTTGGCGATGGGCAGGTTCGAGGTGACGGCGGCGTAGTCGGCGTGGTGGCCGAAGAACAGGCTGTGCTGGCCGGCCTCGATGCGCTGCGGCAGCGGCGGCGCGCCCGGCGTGGCGCGGAAGACGTCGGCGACCAGGCGGTAGTCCCAGGTGGACAGCGCGGTGCCGACCATGACGGCCCAGGCTCCGGCGGCCAGCAGCCAGGCCGCGGGCCTGCGCTGGGCCGCGGTGGCCGGCGGCGTGGCGGCGGTGTCTTCGGGCCGGCGCAGCGCCACGCCCAGCGCCCAGGCCGCCGGCAGCAGGAAGTAGCTGTACCACAGCGGGTACTCCAGCAGGCTGTGCAGGCCGATCATCAGCACCACCATCACGGCGCCGCGGCGGGCAATGGCGTCGTCGCCATCCTGCCGCCAGGCCCGCCACGCGGCGTGGCCGAACGCGCCCAGCAGCAGCCCCACCACCAGCGTGGCCAGCGGCAGCCCGATCTCGGCGGCCAGGTGCAGCGGCAGGTTGTGGGCGTGGTCGAAGAAGGCCGTGGGCCGCGTGGGCGAGGGCGTCAGCGCCCAGGCCAGGTTGAACCGCCCCCAGCCCACGCCCAGCCAGGGCTGCTCGCGGATCAGCGCCAGCGTGTCGGCCCAGATGGCGAAGCGCGAGCTGGAGATGTCGGTCTCGGCCAGGCGGGCGGCGCCGCCGAAGGCCTGCTGCGTGGTGGCGGCCCACTGCGTCATCAGCCACCAGCCCAGCGCGTAGACCAGCGGCGCGGCCAACAGCATCAGCCGCGCGGGGCGGGCCATGCGGCGGTCGGCCAGGCCCCACAGGGCCAGCAGCAGCACGCTGACGAGCCCGGTGCGCGAGGCGGTGAGCACGACCGCGAACACCATCGCGGCCAGCAGCGCGGCGCCGGCCTGCCAGGGCAGCCGCCGCAGTTGCACCAGCACCACGGCGGCGATGCAGCCCCACAGCAACACGCTGCTCAGGTGGTTGGGCTGGCGCAGGTTGCCCACGGCGCGGCCGACCAGGCCCGACGCGGCGACCCACTGCCCATCGGCCCAGGCGGGCATGAACACCTGCACCAACGCGATGGCG
>JBILSW010000146.1:0-6759 GCA_044371895.1 Rubrivivax sp. | reverse complement strand
AAGTTCGAGCGCACCAAGCCCCACGTGAACGTGGGCACGATCGGTCACGTGGACCACGGCAAGACCACACTGACGGCGGCGATCACGACGGTGCTGGCGAGCAAGTTCGGGGGCGAGGCGAAGGCCTACGACCAGATCGACGCGGCGCCGGAGGAGAAGGCGCGGGGCATCACGATCAACACGGCGCACGTGGAGTACGAGACGGCCAACCGTCACTACGCGCACGTGGACTGCCCGGGGCACGCCGACTACGTGAAGAACATGATCACGGGCGCGGCGCAGATGGACGGGGCGATTCTGGTGTGCTCGGCCGCGGACGGCCCGATGCCGCAGACGCGCGAGCACATTTTGCTGGCGCGGCAGGTGGGCGTGAAGTACATCATCGTGTTCCTGAACAAGTGCGACATGGTCGATGACGCCGAGCTGCTGGAGCTCGTCGAGATGGAAGTGCGCGAGCTGCTGAGCAAGTACGACTTCCCGGGCGACGACACGCCGATCGTCAAGGGCAGCGCCAAGCTGGCGATGGAAGGCGACAAGGGCGAGCTGGGCGAGCAGGCGATCATGCGGCTGGCCGACGCGCTGGACAGCTACATCCCGACGCCGGACCGCGCGGTCGACGGCGCGTTCCTGATGCCGGTGGAAGATGTGTTCTCGATCTCGGGTCGTGGCACGGTGGTCACGGGGCGCGTGGAGCGAGGGGTGATCAAGGTCGGCGAGGAAATCGAGATCGTGGGCATCAAGCCGACGCAGAAGACGACGTGCACGGGCGTGGAGATGTTCCGCAAGCTGCTGGACCAGGGGCAGGCGGGGGACAACGTGGGCATCCTGCTGCGGGGCACCAAGCGCGAGGAAGTCGAGCGTGGTCAGGTGCTGTGCAAGCCGGGCAGCATCAAGCCGCACACGCACTTCACGGCGGAGATCTACGTGCTGAGCAAGGAAGAGGGCGGGCGGCACACGCCGTTCTTCAACAACTACCGGCCGCAGTTCTACTTCCGCACGACGGACGTGACGGGCGCGGTGGAGCTGCCGAAGGACAAGGAGATGGTGATGCCGGGCGACAACGTGGCCATCACGGTCAAGCTGATCGCACCGATTGCCATGGAAGAGGGGCTGCGCTTCGCGATCCGCGAGGGTGGTCGCACCGTCGGCTCGGGCGTCGTGGCCAAGATCATCGAGTAAGGACCGATCGTTCCCGCAGGGGTGTAGCTCAATTGGTAGAGCGCCGGTTTCCAAAACCGAAGGTCGGGGGTTCGATTCCCTCCGCCCCTGCCACCTGAAACAGGGCCGCCGGAACCCGTTCCGGCCCCGCCAACCCGCAAGGCCCGCGCCTTGCGGGTTTTGCGCCTGAAGGCAGTGACGCTCAGGGCACCGATCGCGGGCGCTGAAGAGAACTGTTGTCCATGTCCACCCAACCCGAAGTCGAAACCGTCTCCACGGGCGCCGACAAAGCCAAGCTCGCGGGTGCCGCTGTGCTGCTGGTCGGCTCTATCGGCGCGTTCTACGCGCTCGCTGGCCAGAGCCTGTGGGTGCGCGTGGCCGCGCTGCTGGTGCTGTTGGCCGCCGCCGTGGCACTGTTCTTCGTGTCCGAGAACGGCAGGCAACTGGCCGCCTTCGGCCGCGACTCCGTGCGCGAGACCAGGAAGGTCGTCTGGCCCACCCGCAAGGAGGCCATGCAGATGACGGGCTACGTGTTCGCGTTCGTGTTCGTGATGGCCCTGTTCCTGTGGCTCACCGACAAGGCGCTGGAGTGGGTGCTCTACGACCTGATCCTCCGTTGGCGCAGTTGAGCCCGGAGCAACGAGAAGAGACGACATGACCGACTCCCAGGAAGCCCCCGCCGCCCCGCCGGCCGCCCCCGCGAGCAACAAGCGCTGGTACATCGTGCACGCCTACTCCGGCATGGAGAAGGCGGTTGAGCGCAACCTGCGCGAACGCATCGACCGCGCCGGCATGCAGGACAAGTTCGGCCGCATCCTCGTGCCCACCGAAGAGGTGGTGGAGTTGAAGAACGGCAAGAAGACGGTCACCGAGCGCCGCATCTACCCGGGCTACGTGCTCGTCGAGATGGAGATGGCCGACGACACCTGGCACCTCGTGAAGCACACCAACAAGGTGACGGGCTTCATCGGCGGCGCCAAGAACCGCCCCGCGCCGATCTCCGATGCCGAGGTGGCCAAGATCGTCAACCAGATGCAGGAAGGCGTGGACAAGCCCAAGCCCAAGGTCGAATGGACCGTGGGCGAGCTGGTGCGCGTGAAGGAAGGGCCCTTCACCGACTTCAACGGCGCGGTCGAGGAAGTCAACTACGAGAAGAGCAAGGTCAAGGTCAGCGTCACGATCTTCGGCCGCGCCACCGGCGTCGAGCTGGATTTCGCGCAGGTCGAGAAGGTCTGAGTTGTTGAACGGCGCGCCGCCGCGACCCCGGCGCGCAGAGAGTCCCGTTGGGTCGGTAGACGAGGAGACCGCGCGAGCGGTCGTTTGAACTCGAGGAGCCAGTCATGGCAAAGAAGATCGTCGGCTTCATCAAGCTGCAAGTCCCGGCGGGCAAGGCCAACCCCTCGCCCCCGATCGGCCCCGCGCTCGGCCAGCGCGGACTGAACATCATGGAGTTCTGCAAGGCGTTCAACGCCCAGACCCAACAAGGTTACGAGATCGGCATGAAGCTGCCGGTGGTCATCACCGCCTTCGCCGACAAGAGCTTCACCTTCATCATCAAGTCGCCGCCCGCGACCGCGCTGCTGAAGAAGGCTGCCAAGATCGAGAAGGGCTCCGGCAAGGCCCACCTCGACAAGGTCGGCAAAGTGACACGCGAGCAGCTCGAAGAGATTGCCAAGATCAAGATGAAGGACCTCAACGCCGCCAACATCGAGGGCGCCGTGAAGATCATCGCGGGCTCGGCCCGTTCCATCGGCATCGTCGTCGAAGGAGTCTGACGCCATGACCAAGCTCACCAAGAAGGCCAAGGCCCAGCAGGGCCAGGTCGACAGCACCAAGCTGTATCCGCTGGACGCCGCGCTGGTGCTCGTGAAGGAGCACGCCACGGCCAAGTTCGATGAGTCCATCGACGTCGCCGTGCAGCTCGGCATCGATGCCAAGAAGTCCGACCAGGTCGTGCGCGGCGCCGTCGTCATGCCCGCCGGCACCGGCAAGACCAAGCGCGTGGCCGTGTTCGCTCAAGGAGCGAAGGCCGAGGAAGCCAAGGCCGCCGGCGCCGACATCGTCGGCATGGACGACCTCGCCGCCGAGATCAAGGCCGGCAACATGAACTTCGACGTCGTGATCGCCAGCCCCGACACCATGCGCGTGGTCGGCACGCTGGGCCAGATCCTGGGCCCGCGCGGCCTGATGCCGAACCCGAAGGTCGGCACCGTGACGCCCGACGTGGCCACCGCGGTGAAGAACGCCAAGGCAGGCCAGGTGCAGTTCCGTGTCGACAAGGCCGGCATCGTGCACGGCACGATCGGCCGCCGCAGCTTCGACGCCGACAAGCTGACGTCCAACCTGCGCGCCCTGATCGACGCGCTGAACAAGGCCAAGCCGGCCAGCAGCAAGGGCATCTACCTGCGCAAGGTGGCCGTGTCATCGACGATGGGCGTGGGGGTCCGCGTGGACACCCAGACCATCGCCGCTCAGGCCTGACTAGAACGACCCGGCCGTCGCTCCCCCCGCGGGGCGCGACGGCCGGCAACGAGTGGTGGGCCGCGGCGCCGCGAGGGGCTGCGGGTCATCCAAGACCGCTGGTGGCGGGTTCCGCGAGGGGCCTTCCTTAATGTCCAGCGCAGATGGCGGTCCCGCCGTGAAGAGGTTGTCGAACGTGAGTCGAGATCCTGTGAACGGATGGCTGCTGAAACCGGTGTGCGGCAAGGGTGGCGACACCTGCGCTGCACGTTTTGTGTGAGGAGCAGACCTTGAGTCTCAATCGCAACGAGAAGGCGGCCGTGATCACGGACGTGTCGGCGCAGGCCGCACGTGCGCAGACCCTGGCGCTGGCCGAGTACCGTGGCCTCACCGTGGAAAACCTGAACAAGCTGCGCGTCGATGCGCGGTCCAAGGGTGTGTACCTTCACGTGCTGAAGAACACCCTGGCCCGCCGCGCCGTCGCCGGCACGCCGTTCGAGGTTGCCCAGGGTGCCATGGTCGGCCCGCTGATCTACGGCTTTTCCGAAGACGCCGTAGCGGCGGCGAAAGTCATCGCCGACTTCGCCAAGACCAACGACAAGCTGGTCATCAAGGGCGGCGCGTACGCCGGCAAGGCGCTGAATGCCGACGGGGTGAAGGCCCTGGCATCCATCCCGAGCCGCGAGGTGCTGATCGCCCAGGTGGCCGGCCTGCTGAAGTCGCCTATCCAGCGCATGGCGGGCGTGCTGGCGGCCGTGGCCGAGAAGAAGGGCGGCGGCGCGGAAGCCCCCGCCGAGGCGCCCGCGGCCTGAGCCGCAGCAAAGCGCCACTGAACCGTTCAACCAATCTACGTATCACAGGTACACAAAATGGCATTCGACAAAGACGCTTTCCTGGCCGCGATGGACAGCATGACCGTCATGGAACTCAATGACCTGGTCAAGGCCATCGAAGAGAAGTTCGGTGTGTCCGCCGCGGCCATGGCCGCCCCGGCCGCCGGCGGCGGTGCCGCCGCCGCCGCCCCGGTCGAGGAGAAGACCGAGTTCAACGTGATGCTGCTCGAGGCCGGCGCCAACAAGGTCGGCGTCATCAAGGCGGTCCGCGAGCTCACCGGCCTGGGCCTGAAGGAGGCCAAGGACCTGGTCGACGGCGCGCCCAAGGCCGTGAAGGAAGGCATCGCCAAGGCCGACGCCGAAGCCGCCCTCAAGAAGCTGGTGGAAGCCGGCGCCAAGGCGGAGATCAAGTAACACCCCCGAAGCGCCTGCGGCCCTCCCCCTCAAGGGGGCGCCGCCAGTGGCCCGGCGAAGCCGGATCCACGGCGGCCGCTTGGTGCGGCCCAGGCCTTCCGAGAGCAGCGTGCAACCCGGCTGCGCCGGGTTGCACAGTGTTCTCTGAATCGACTGCAGGGAACGGGTTTGGTCGGGCTCCAGTGCAACGCCGGGGTTGTCCGCCAGCGGCAGGTAGTGGCCTGCCACCAAGCCTCGGACGCAAGGTCCGAGTCGCCAGTCGCCGACGAGTGCCTGCCCTGGCCCGGTGGGTGCTCTCGACACGGAGAGTTCAATGGCGCAAGCAACCCCCTACACCTACACCGAGCGCAAGCGCATCCGCAAGAGCTTCGGCAAGCGCGCGAGCGTGCTCAAGGTGCCGTACCTCTTGACGATGCAGAGCGACAGCTACGTCGCCTTCCTTCAGAAGGACGTGCCCCCGGCCAAGCGCAAACCCGAGGGCCTGCAGGCCGCCTTCCTCTCCGCGTTCCCGATCACGAGCCACAACGGCTTCGTGGAGATGAAGTTCATCGAATACAACATCGCGCGCCCGGCTTTCGACGTGCGCGAGTGCCAGCAGCGCGGCCTGACTTTCGCCGCCGCCGTTCGCGCCCGGCTGCAGATGATCATCTACGACCGCGAGAGCCACCCGCAGAAGGTCGTCAAGGAGATCAAGGAGCAGGAGGTCTACATGGGCGAGGCGCCGCTCATGACGGACTACGGCTCGTTCATCGTCAACGGCACCGAGCGCGTGATCGTCAGCCAGCTGCACCGCAGCCCCGGCGTGTTCTTCGAGCACGACAAGGGCAAGACGCACAGCTCGGGCAAGCTGCTGTTCAGCGCCCGCATCATCCCCTATCGCGGCTCGTGGCTGGACTTCGAGTTCGACCCCAAGGACATCCTGTTCTTCCGCGTCGACCGCCGCCGCAAGATGCCGGTGACGATCCTGCTGAAGGCGATCGGCCTGAACCCCGAGTCGATCCTGGCGCACTTCTTCGTGAACGACAACTTCCGCCTGATGGACACGGGCGCGCAGATGGAGTTCGTGCCCGAGCGCCTGAAGGGCGAGGTCGCGCGCTTCGACCTGACCGACAAAAACGGCAACGTAATCGTCGAGAAGGACAAGCGCATCACCGCGCGCCACGTGCGCACGCTGGAGCAGGCCGGCACCCAGTGGCTGAGCGTGCCGGAGGACTTCCTGGTCGGCCGCGTGCTGGCCAAGAACGTGGTCGATGCCGACACCGGCGAGATCGTCGCCAAGGCCAACGACGAGCTCACCGACGGCCTGCTGAAGAAGCTGCGTGCCGCCGGGATCCAGTCGGTCCCCTGCATCTACGTCAACGAGCTCAACCAGGGCGGCTACATCAGCCAGACGCTGGCCTCGGACGAGACCGCCGACCAGCTCGCCGCCCGCGTGGCCATCTACCGCATGATGCGCCCCGGCGAACCGCCCACCGAAGACGCCGTGGAAGCCCTGTTCCACCGCCTCTTCTACAGCGCCGACACCTACGACCTGTCGCGCGTGGGCCGGATGAAGTTCAACGCCCGCGTCGGCCGTGACACGCCCGAAGGCTCGATGACGCTGTCCAACGACGACATCCTCGACGTCGTGAAGATCCTGGTCGACCTGCGCAACGGCAACGGCGACGTCGACGACATCGACCATCTCGGCAACCGCCGGGTGCGCTGCGTGGGCGAGCTGGCCGAGAACCAGTACCGCTCGGGCTTGGCGCGCATCGAAAAGGCCGTGAAGGAGCGCCTGGGACAGGCCGAAACCGAAGCCCTGATGCCGCACGACCTGATCAACTCCAAGCCCATCAGCGCAGCGCTGAAGGAGTTTTTCGGGGCGAGCCAGCTGTCGCAGTTCATGGACCAG
>JBILSW010000145.1:0-6766 GCA_044371895.1 Rubrivivax sp. | reverse complement strand
GGCCCGAACAGTGGATCGAGGCTGGCGCCGACGATGAGCTCCAGCGCCCGCGGCCGCCGCACCATGGCCTGCACGGTGAAGCCCTCGATCAGCGCGCCGGGCTGCAGCCGCGCCACGCGGTCGAGCATGCCGCGCGCCGCCTGCTCGACGGCCGCCTCGGTTTCCAGGTGCAGCGCCACGCCGCCGACGTCGCTCTTGTGCGTGATCTGCGGCGACAGGATCTTCAGCACAGCCGGCAGGCCCACTTCGCGTGCAGCTGCCACGGCGACGGCCGGGTCGGCCCGCACCACGCGCGTGCCCACCACCGGCACGCCGCAGGCGGCGAGCACGGCCTTGGCCTCGGGTTCGGTGAGCCACTCCCGGCCCTGCCCCAGCGCCTGCTCGACCAAGGCGGCCACGGCGGCGGCGTCGACGACCACGTGCTCGCCCAGCGGCGGGCACTCGGCCAGCGCGGCCTGGTTGTCGCGGTAGGTCTGCAGCTGCGCGAAGGCCGCCACGGCGGCCTCGGGTGTGGCGTAGCACGGCACGCCGGCTGCCTGGAAGGCCTGGCGGGCGCCGCGCACGGCGGCCTCGCCCAGCCAACCCGCTAGCACGCGGCCTGGGTGGCGCGCCACCAGCGGCAGCAGCGCCTCGGCGATCTCGGGCGCGGGCACGATGGCGGTCGGCGCGTGCATGAACAGCACCGCACCCGCCCGGCGCCCGGACGGCTGCTCCAGCAGCGCCTGCAGCGCCGCGACGTAGCGCGCGGCGGGCGCGTCGCCGATGATGTCCACAGGGTTGGCGCGGCTCCAGTTCGGCGGCAACACGGCGTCGAGCGTGGCGCGCAATTCGGGCGTCAGCTCGGCCAGCGGCACACCAGCAGCCGCGGCGGCGTCGGCCGCCATCACGCCGGCGCCGCCGCCGTTGGTGACCAGCATCAGCGTGCGCGGCGGCTCGCCAACAGGCGGGGCGGCGCGCGCGTGGGCCAGGGTCTCGGCGGCGTCGAACAACTGCTGCAGGGTGTCCACGCGCAGCATGCCGGCACGGCCGATGGCGGCGTCGAATACCAGGTCGCTGGCCGCCAGCGCGCCGGTGTGGCTGCTGGCCGCCGCCGCACCCTGCGGGCTGCGGCCGGCCTTCACCACCAGCACCGGCTTGTTGCGCGCCGCGGCGCGTGCCGCGCTCATGAACTTGCGCGCGCCCTCGACGCTCTCGACGTACAGCAGGATGGCCTGGGTGCGGGCGTCGCTGGCCAGCCAGTCCAGCAGGTCGGCGAAGTCGACGTCGGCATGCTCGCCCAGGCTGACGCAGTGCGAGAAGCCGATGCCGCGGCCCTGCGCCCAGTCGAGCATGGCCGTCACCAGCGCGCCCGACTGCGACACGAAGGCCAGCCCGCCGGCCGGCACGCCCACGTGGGCGAAGCTGGCGTCCAGCCGGGCGTGCGGGGCGATGAGGCCCAGGCAGTTGGGGCCCAGGATGCGCAGCAGGTGGCGCCGCGCGGCGTCGAGCATGGCCTGCTTCTGCGCGGGCGTCAGGCCGGCGGTCAGCACCACGGCGGCCCGCGTGCCGCGTTCGCCGAGCTCGGCGATCACGCCCGGCACCGCCGCTGGGGGCGTGCACACCACGGCCAGCTCGGGTGCCGCGGGCAGCGCAGCCACGCTGGCGAAGGCAGGCTCGCCGCCCACCGTGGCGCGCCCGGGGTTCACGGGCCAGCACGGACCCGGGAAGCCGCCGCGGCGCAGGTTGCGCCATACGGTGGCGCCGACGCTGCCCGCCTTGTCGGTGGCCCCGACGACGGCCACGGAGCGGGGATCGAACAGCGCGTCGAGGTTGCGGATGCTCATGGCGGCATCATGCCTGCCCGGCGCGCGTTGGCCACGATGCGATCGGCCAGCCGGGGCATCAGGGCCGGCGGCAGGTCGTGCCCCATGCCGGGTACGAAATCGGCCTCGGCGCCCGCGATCAGCCGCGCCAGCTCGTGGCCGGCCTCCACCGGCACCAGGGGGTCGGCCTCGCCGTGAATGACGACCGTGGGTGCGGTGATGGACGGCAGCAGCGCGCGTCGGTCGCCGTCGGCTACCACCGCCGCGAGCTGCCGTGCGGTGCCCGCAGGGCGCCAGGCGCGGGCCACGGTGGCGCGCAGGCGCTGGCGCAACGGTTCGGACTCGGCCGGGTAGGCGGGCGAACCGATGACGCGCAGCAGCCGCTCGAGGTGGGCCACCACCGCCTCGGCGTCGTGGCCGTCGGGGCGCTGCATCAGCATCCCGCGCACGTCCCAGCCCGGTTGCGGCAGGTGGCGGGCGCCGCTGGTGGTCATCAGCAGCGCCAGGCTGGCCACGCGCCCGGGGTGCCTAGCCGCCACGTGCTGCGCGATCATGCCGCCCATCGAGGCGCCCACCAGGTGCACGCGCTTCAGGCCCAGCGCGTCGATCAGGCCCAGGGTGTCGGCGGCCATGTCGGCCAGCGTGTACGGCGGCCTCACGGGCAGGTGCAGCAGGTGCCTGATGCCGGCCGCGGCCAGGTTGGGCTTGCCGAGCGCGTCGAAGCCCTGGCTCAGGCCGGCGTCGCGGTTGTCGAAGCGGATCACGCGGGAACCGTGCGCCAGCAGCCGCTGTACCAGCTCGTCGGGCCAGGCGATGAGCTGCATGCCCAGGCCCATGATCAGCATCACCGGCTCGGCGCCAGCCGGCCCCTGGTCCTCGACCTCCAGGGCGATGCCGTTGGCCGCCACCAGCCGCATCAGCGGGCAGCGGCCAGCGGGCCGTGGTGCGTGGTCTTGTAGAACCAGCGCCGCGCGCCCCGCACGTCGAAGGGCTTCCAGGCCCCGGGCGGCTGCACCAGGCGGTCGGCCAGCACGTACAGCGCCAGCGGGTTCAGGCCCATGCCCACGTGGCTGGCGTGCACCTCGATGTTCTCGGTGTGCGGCGCGGCCTCGTTCAGGCTGCACTGCCAGGCCACGATGCCGTCGGTGCGGCTGTAGATGCTGGTGGTGGGGCACGCGGGCGGCTGGCGGATCTGCGCCAGCAGCTCTTCGTCGGAGTGCACGGCCTGGCCGCTGACGAGCTCGTAGAAGCGCCAGGCGTTGGTGGCGCGCGGGTGGCCCGCGAAGGGCGAGCCCAGCGTGACGACGCAGCGCGCCAGCGCGGGCTGCTCCTTGGCGATCTCGCGCGCGTAGATGCCGCCCAGACTCCAGCCCACCAGGCTGACGGTCTCGCCGTGGCGTTCGGCCACGTGCTGCACGCGGGCGCGCGCGGCGTCGAGCACGCCGTGGCGCGGCCCGAAGTTGAAGCCCTGCTGCCACGCGTACGGGGTGTAGCCACGCTGGCGCAGGAACTGCCGCAGCGGCAGCGTGCTGGTGTCCGAGGCGCCCAGCCCCGGGAACACGATGACCGGGTGGCCGTCGCCTTGCGGCAGCTGGCTGAGCCAGGGCGTGGCCGCCAGCAGCGCCGCGTACTCCCAGGGCGCGCGCATCTCCAGCATCAGCTGCCAAGGGCCGGGGGCGGCGACCAGCTCCTCGGCCTGCAGCGAGGCGAAGGGGTCGGGGGCGGGCTTGGCGCGTCGAGTGGGCATCGGAGCATTCTGGCTGCGAACGGACACTCAGGCCCGGCCCCGGGCGCGAGGATCGGGCTTTCCCGGACGCCGGGGCGCCGTCGCCTTCTTCACCGACCCAGCCACCGAAGCGCCCACAACCGAGCCCACGGCGCCCTTCACCAGCCCGCCCACGGTGCGGCCAATGCCGCCAGCAGCGCGGCGCACCGCCTTCGTGGCCGCCTGCCTGGCCGCCTGCGTCACGGCGCGCCCGGCGGCACGGGCCACGGTCGGGGCGTCGAGCGTGTCGGCGTGGCCCGGCTCGCCAGGCTGCGGCAGCAGGCGCAGGTCATCGAAAGCGATGGCCACGGCCTCGGCCAGCTCGCGCACGTCGGGCATGGCGGCGCCGTCGGCCATGAGGCCGAAGTCCAGCGAGTGCTCGTAGCTCTGCACGGTGATGTTCAGCGCCATCCCGTGCACGACGATGCTGGCCGGGTAGTTGGTGATCATGCGCGCGCCAGCCATGTACAGCGCCACCGGCGGCCCCGGCACATTGCTGATGACCACGTTGGCCACCTGCGGGATGCGGTCGGCCACGCGCGCCTTGCCATACAGCGCGGCGGCGGCCTCCATCAGCCAGGGCACGCCCAGCGACGGAAAGTCGGTCGGCAGGATCTTTTTCAGGCTGCCCATGGTGGACTTCATGGCCGATGAAGCGGCCACGACGTGCGCCAGCCGCGCGCCCGCATCCGCCAGGTGCGTGCCCAGGCTGATCAGGCTCATGCTGGCCTGGTTGTCGGCCGTGGTGTCGCCCTTCTCGCGCAGCGAGATCGGCACCGCCGCCACCAGGCTCTTCTTCGGCAGCTTGCGGTGGCGCGCCAGGTAGCGCCGCAGCGCGCCGCTGCACACCGCGAGCACCATGTCGTTGACGGTGGCGCCGTGCACGCGGCCCAGGGCGCGCAGCTCGTGCAGCGGCAGCGTCACGGTGGCGAAGGCGCGCGTGCCGGTGACAGACACGTTCATCGGTGTGCGCGGCGCCAGCGTCAGGTTGCCGGACGAGCGGCCCTCGCCCCCCAGCAGCGTGCTGCCGGCCAGCGCGGACAGAGTGGCCTGCACCGTGGCGTCCTTCAGCGTACCCACCGTGTCGGGCAGGTTCCTCACGATGGCGGCTACCTTCTGCGCCTGCAGGCCCAGCACGCCGCGCAGCATCTCCGTCATGCCCAGCTCGAAGGTGCGCGCCCGGCCCGAAGGCTTCAGCTCGAGCCGTCGCGGCTCGGGCGTGGTGTCCAGCAGCGCGTTGGCCAGCGCCACCGCGGCCTGCCCATCGACGGCGGCGTGGTGCAGCTGCGTGTACAGCGCCACGCGCCGCTCGCCGTTGGGGCCGGGGGCCAGGCCCTCGAAGACGTGGAACTTCCACAGCGGGCGGTTGCGGTCCAGCAGAACCGGGTGCAGCGCCGAGACGTGCGCCTCGAGCTCGCGCATCCCGGCCGCGCGGCCGCCCACGCGGGGCAGGCGGATCTCGACGATGTGCTTCTTCAGGTCAGGCTCGGCGTCCACCCAGGCCGGGTTGGCCATGTTCAGCGGCATCCACCACAGGCGGCGACGCAGCACCGGCGTGACCGGCAGGCGCGACGCCACGTGCTCTCGTAGCCGGGTCGCGAAGCGGACCCGGGTGCCGGTCGGCAGCTCGAACAGGTGCAGCGCGCCCACGTGCATGGGCATCTCGGGCGTCTCGAGGTACAGAAAGGTCGCGTCAAGGCCCGAGAGCTGCTTCATGGAAACGGTCTCCAGGGCGCGCGGGGCGCGCGCCGGTGCGGCGGATGCTAGACCGCCGCCGCGGCCGGAGCGCCGGGGCTTGCCCTGTGGCGCGGCTTCAGCGAACCGCGGCGCGGGCGCGCCGCAGGGCCAGCAGCTCGTTGCCCGCCAGCGCCAGCAGCACCAGCACACCGCCGCCGAGCACCGCCAGGCTGGGCGACTCGCCCGCTCCCAGCCAAGCCCAGGCGACGCCAAACACCACCTCCAGCAGCGCCAGCAGCGAGATCTCGGGCCCCGAAAGCACGCGCGCCGCCGCCACCGCCAGCAGGCAGGGGATGGCGAGCTGCACCACGCCGAGCATCGCCAGCCAGCCCACGTCGTGCGCGCTGGCCTGCAGCGGCCAGGCCAGCGGCAGCGTCACGGCGGCCGAGATCAGCGCGCCCAGCAGCACGGCGGGCAGCATGTCCTGGGCCTCATGCCCGCCTGCGGCGCGCGTCTTCAGGTGCTGCAGCAGCGTCCAGTTGACGGCGCCGGCCACCGGCACGGCCAGGGCCACCAGAGTGCCCAGCCACTGCCGGGCGTCTCCACCCTGCACGCCCGAGCCGTGCATCCAGGCGATGCCGACGCCTGCCAGCGCGATGGCCACCCAGGTGCGGGGCTCCAGGCGGTAGCCCAGCGCCGCGCGCGACAGCAGCGCCGTGAACAGCGGCCCCAGCGCCATCGTCACCAGCACGTTGGCCACCGAGGTGAGCGTGAGTGCCACCATGAAGGCGGTGAACATCACGCTCCAGCACACGCCCGACAGCCACAGCGCACGGCCGCCGCCGAGCAGCGTGGCCCACAGCCGCGTCGGCCCGCGCAGCACCAGCAGCAGCAGCACGAGCGCCAGCGCATTGAAGGCGCTGCGCCAGAAGGTGATCTCGAAGCCGGAAGCGTCGTCGAGCCAGCGCGAGACCACGCCCGCGATGCTCCACATCAGCGTCACGGCCACCATCGTGGCCAGGGCCTGTCCGCGCGTCATGGGAGATCAGGCCTCGCGGCTGGCACGCTTGCGCTCGTGTTCCTTCAGGAAGCGCTTGCGCAGCCGGATGCTCCTGGGCGTGATCTCCACAAGCTCGTCGTCCTCGATGAACTCGACGCCGTACTCCAGCGTCAGGTCGATCGGCGGCGTGACCTTGATCGCGTCCTCCTTGCCGCTGACGCGGAAGTTCGTCAGCTGCTTGGTGCGTGTGGCGTTGACGACGAGGTCGTTGTCGCGGTTGTGCACGCCGACGATCATGCCCTCGTAGACCGGGTCGCCGGCCTTCACGAACATGCGACCGCGGTCGTCAAGCTTGCCCAGGGCGTAGGTGAAGATTTCGCCGTCGTCCATGCTGATCAGCACGCCGTTCTTGCGGCTGGCAATCTCGCCCTTGTAGGACTCGTAGCCGTCGAAGATGTTGCTGATGAGCCCTGTGCCTCGCGTGAGGTTCATGAACTCGTTGGAGAAGCCGATCAGCCCCCG
>JBILSW010000189.1:0-5880 GCA_044371895.1 Rubrivivax sp. | reverse complement strand
CGGTGGCCGTGCCGCCGAACAGCGTCGCCGGGGGCGCTTCCCAGATCATCACCTCGACGCTGTCGCCCGGCGCCAGCGCCAGGTCGGACGCCTGCGAGGCCCCCAGGGTCTCGGCGAAGCTGCCCGAACGCCGCTGTACCGCGATGCGGCGCGCCACGGCCGCGTCCAGCGTGACGACCTGCACCTTGACGTTGGCCTCGGCAACATCGGTGGCGATCACCCGCTCGACCGATGGCCCGGAAGCGGGCAGGGTGGAGCTGCAGCCCGTGGCCGCCAGCAGCAGGGCCGCGGCAGACAGGCGCCGCAGTGCCGCCAGGCCGGGAGTGGAACAGCAAATGCGGTGGCGCATCTCGGATCGGGCCCGCTCTGGGGAGGGATGGCTTGCCGAACGGGTCGCCGAAGTGTAGTCGCCGGGGTGGGTGGGCTGTGGTGCCGCGGCTGCCCGGCAGCGTGCCGGAGGTGCCTCGATCGCCGTGTGCAGCGCTGGGCGTCGGGAGCCGCAGCGTCGGGGCGCGCAGCGGGGCGCCATGCTGGCCCTGTTCGAGGCGAGCCGCCTGCGGGCGATAATCGGCGGCAATGACCGATTCCCAACCGACGCATCCCACGGGTGCCGAGCCGGCTGCCGAGCCGCCGCTGTTCAGCACCCTGCCGCTGGATCCCAAGCTCCTGCGTGCCGTGGCGGACAGCGGCTACACGGCCATGACGCCCATCCAGGCCAAGGCCATCCCCATCGTGCTGGCGGGCCGCGACGTGATGGGCGCCGCTCAGACGGGCACCGGCAAGACGGCAGCGTTCACGATCCCGTTGCTGCAGAAGATGCTGCGCCACGAGAACGCCAGCATGAGCCCGGCGCGGCACCCGGTGCGCGCGCTGGTGCTGGCGCCCACGCGCGAGCTGGCCGACCAGGTGGCCGAGAACGTCAAGAAGTACGCCCGGCAGACGCAGCTGCGCTCGGCGGTGGTCTTCGGCGGCATCGACATGAAGCCGCAGACGCTGCAGCTGAAGGCCGGCGTCGAGGTGCTGATCGCCACGCCAGGCCGCCTGCTCGACCACATCGAGGCGAAGAACGCGGTGCTGAACCAGGTTGAGTACGTGGTGCTCGACGAGGCCGACCGCATGCTCGACATCGGCTTCCTGCCCGACCTGCAGCGCATCCTGTCCTACCTGCCCAAGGCGCGGCAGACGCTGCTGTTCAGCGCCACCTTCAGCCCCGAGATCAAGAAGCTCGCCGCCAGCTATCTGCAGGACCCGGTGCTGGTGGAGGTGGCGCGCCCCAACGCCACCGCCAGCACGGTGGAGCAGCGCTTCTACAGCACGACGGACGACGACAAGCGCGCCTTCATCCGCCAGCAGGTCAAGTCGCGCGACATCCGCCAGGCCATCGTCTTCGTCAACAGCAAGCTCGGCGCGGCGCGCCTGGCCCGAAGCTTCGAGCGCGACGGCCTGCGCACGCAGGCCCTGCACGGCGACAAGAGCCAGGACGAGCGCCTGAAGGCCCTGGCCGCCTTCAAGGCCGGCGAGGTCGATCTGCTCGTGGCCACCGACGTGGCCGCGCGCGGCCTGGACATCGCCGACCTGCCGGCCGTCTTCAATTTCGACGTGCCCTTCAACGCCGAGGACTACGTGCACCGCATCGGCCGCACCGGCCGCGCGGGCGCCTCGGGGCTGGCCATCACGCTGGTCACGCGCGACGACGCCCGCCTGGTGGCCGACATCGAGAAACTCATCAAGAAGAAGATCGAGCTGGAGCCGGCCGAACTCGAGGACGAGCGCCCGCGCCGCCGCGACCGCGACGAGCGGCCCCGCGCCCGCGACGACGAGGCGCCCCGCAGCGAACGGCCCGAGCGCGCCGAGCGTGCCGAGCGCAGCGCCCCGCCGCAGCGAGCCACGCCGCGCCTGCCGGCCGATCCCATTTTCGACAAGCCCTACGAGCCCACGGCGGCCGGCGACGCACCGCCCGCCTGGGAGTCGGCCCGTGCGCCCGCACCGGCGCCCCGCGCGCTGTCGCCCAACATCCGGCCCAAGCGCAAGGTGGGTGCGCTGCTCGGCGGGAGCCGCTGAGCGCGCCGTCCAGGCCGCGCCCGACTTGTAGGAAGGCTTTGCAGCAGTTCGCCGAGGCCCGTTCGCACTGAGCTTGTCGAAGTGCGCGCGAGGGGCTTCGACAAGCTCAGCCCGAACGGCTTGTTCTCAGCCCGAACGGCTTGTTCTCAGCCCGCCAGCCAGGCAAAGACGGCGGGCAGCCGGTCGGGCAGCGCCAGCGGCTGGCGCCGCCAGGCGGCCACGAGGGCGCTGCGCGTGAAGCCGTCCTCCAGCGTGAGGCCCACGCTAACCGACAGCCGCGTCGTCGGCTGCAGCGCCTGCACCAGCGCCTGCAGCAGCGCGGCGTTGCGGTAGGGCGTCTCGATGGCCAGCTGCGTCTGCGACTGCCGGCGCGAGCCGGCCTCGAGCTCGCGGATGCGTGCCGTGCGCGCCTCGGCCTCCTGCGGCAGGTAGCCCACGAAGGCGAAGCTCTGGCCGTTCAGGCCGCTGGCGGCCAGCGCCAGCATCAGCGAGCTCGGGCCGGCCAGCGGCTGCACCGGCACGCCGGCCTCGTGCGCCGCGGCCACCAGTGCGCTGCCGGGGTCGGCCACGGCAGGCAGCCCGGCCTCGCTGAGCAGGCCGAGGTCGTGCCCCTGCAGCGCTGGTGCCAGCAGGGCGCGCCAGTCGATGGCGGCGGTGCCCGGGCGTGGGCTGCCCTTGGGCGGGCGGGGCAGCTCCACCAGTTGCAGCGCCTGCAGCGGCTGCGCCAACGGCTCGAGCTGGCCCACGCGCCGCAGCAGCGCGCGCGCCGACTTGGCGTCTTCCACCACCCAGTGCTGCAGCGTGGCCGCGCAGGCCAGCACGGCGCGGGGCAGCACGGTGTCGAGCGGCGTCTCGGCGGCGCCCAGGTCCAGCGGCGCCGGCACCAGCCACAGCGTGCCGGGCGCCGTCATGCCGCGGCCAGCGGGTCGATGCCCGCCTCGCGCAGCAGCGCGCAGGTGCGGATCAGCGGCAGCCCCACCACCGCCGTCGGGTCGTCGCTGTCGATGGCGTCGAGCAGCGCGATGCCCAGCGTCTCGCTCTTGGCGCTGCCGGCGCAGTCGTAGGGCTGCTCCGTGCGCAGGTAGTGCTCGATCTCGGCTTGCGCCAGCGCGCGGAAGCGCACGCGCACCGGCGCCAGCAGCGCGCGCTCTAAGCCCGGCGCGACCACCGCCACGCCGGTCTGGAAGACGACGCTGCGGCCCGACAGCCGTGTGAGCTGGGCCACCGCGCGTTCGTACGTGTGCGGCTTGCCGATGGGTTCGCCATCGAGGTCGGCCACCTGGTCGGAGCCGACCACCACCGCCTCGGGCCGGCGCACGTGCACGGCGCGCGCCTTGGCCAGCGCCAGGCGCAGCGCCAGCGCGGCCGGGGCCTCGCCCGGCAGCGGCGTCTCGTCAACCTCGGGCGACACCACGTCGAAGGGCAGGCGCAGGCGTTGCAGCAGCTCGCGCCGGTAGCGCGACGTGGAGGCCAGGATCAGGGCAGGGCGCATGCCGCGATTGTGGCCGCCGCGGCGGTGCGGCCGGGCTGGCTACACTGCCTCGGTCTCACGTTGCCCGTCTCTCGTCGCCCGAGCCTGCACGCACCCCGACCATGGCCCGCGAACGCCGCACCGACCCCCTGGCCGCCCCCGCGGCGGCGCTGTGCCGCGATGGCGAGACCCTGCTCGGCGCCTGGCCGCTGGCCGATCTCCCGCGCCTCGCCGCCAGCCTGTTCTTGCCGCCGGCGGCAGACGAGCGCGTCGGCTGGCAGGCCCGCTTCAGCCAGGTGGAGCCGGTGGGCAGCCCGCCCCAGCAGTGGCTCGAACTCGAAGCGCACGCTCACGTCACCCTGCAGTGCCAGCGCTGCCTGCAGGCCCTGCAGCGGCCGCTGTCGCTGGAGCGCCGTTTCCGCTTCGTCGGCAGCGAGGCCGAGGCCGAGCGGCTCGACGCCGACAGCGAAGACGACCATCTGGTGATGACCGTCCGCCTGGACCTGCGCGCGCTGGTCGAGGACGAGCTGATCCTGGAGCTGCCGCTCGTGCCGCGCCACGAGGGCCCCTGCCCGCAGCCGCTGCCGCGGCCCGAGCCCGGCGAGCCGGCTGGCGAGGCATGGCCCAACCCGTTCGCGGCGCTGGCGGCGCTGCGCAAGGCCGGCGGCCCCACCTGACCCTCGTCGTCCCACGCTGCTACACTAGCGGGCTTTGCGACGCGGACCACGCGCCCTGACTCAGGGCTGCAGACGGCGCGCCGCCCGGCCTGCGGCCTGCTGCAGGCGTACTCCCGCAGCCCTTGCGGCTGCCCACTTTGCCGCTTCCAGCCGCTACGGAGCCCAGCCATGGCCGTCCAGCAGAACAAGAAGTCGCCGTCCAAGCGCGGCATGCACCGTTCGCACAACGCGGTCGCCGCCCCCGGCACGGCCGTGGAGCCCACCACCGGTGAGGTGCACCTGCGCCACCACATCAGCCCGACCGGCTTCTACCGCGGCCGCAAGGTCCTGAAGACCAAGGCCGACGCCTGAGATCACCTGCGCTGCGGCCCGCCGTGAGCGCTGAGACTTTCCTGCGCGTCCGCATCGCCGTCGACTGCATGGGCGGCGACCATGGCCCGGCGGTCACGCTGCCGGCCTGTCGTGCGTTCCTGGACAGCCACCCCGATGCCGAGCTGGTGCTCGTGGGCACCGAGTCCGCGCTCGCGCCCGCGGCCGGCTGGGCGCGCTGCACGAGCGTCGTCGCCACCGAGGTGGTGACCATGGACGACTCGGTCGAGGTCGCCCTGCGCCGGAAGCGAGATTCGTCGCTGCGCGTGGCGCTGCAGCAGGTCAAGGACGGCACCGCCACTGGCGTGCAGGCCTGCGTGTCGGCCGGCAACACCGGCGCGCTGATGGCCGTGGCACGCTACATCCTCAAGACGCTCGACGGCATCGACCGCCCGGCGATCGCCACCGTGATGCCCAACCGCAACGACGGTTACACCACCGTGCTCGACCTCGGCGCCAACGTCGACTGCACGCCCGAGCACCTGCTGCAGTTCGCGGTAATGGGCAGCGCCCTGGTCACGGCGGTGGACGGCAAGGCGGAGCCCCTGGTCGGCCTGCTCAACATCGGCGAGGAAACCATCAAGGGCAGCGATACCATCAAGCGCGCCGGCGAGCTGTTGCGAGCGGCGGGCGAGGCCGGGCAGATCCGCTTCCACGGCAACGTCGAGGGCAACGACATCTTCAAGGGCACCGTCGACGTCGTCGTGTGCGACGGTTTCGTCGGCAACGTGCTGCTGAAGACCAGCGAAGGCCTGGCCTCCATGCTCAGCGAGTTCATCAAGCAGGAGTTCACGCGCGGCCCCTTCGCCCGGCTGGCGGCCCTGGTGGCGATGCCGGTGCTCAATCGCCTCAAGCGCCGGGTCGACCCGCGCCGCTACAACGGCGCCGCGCTGCTGGGCCTGCGGGGGCTGGTGTTCAAGAGCCACGGCTCGGCCGATGCCTATGCGTTCGAGGTGGCGCTGGCGCGCGCCCACGAGGCCGCGGCGCACCGCCTTGTGGACCGCGTGCGCGACATGATCGTGCCGACGCTGCGGACCATGCCGGGCACGACTTCCCAGGACGCCGGATGAGCACGGTGTACTCCCGCATCACCGGCACCGGCAGTCACCTGCCGCCGCGCCGCCTGAGCAACGAAGACATGGCCGCCATGCTGGCCGAGCGCGGGCTGGAGACCAGCGACGCCTGGATCGTCGAGCGTACGGGCATCCGCTTCCGGCACTTCGCCGACGACGGCGTGGCCTGCTCCGACCTCGCGCTGCCGGCCTGCCAGGCGGCGCTGGCGGCCGCCGGGCGCCGCGCCGA
>JBILSW010000170.1:0-6368 GCA_044371895.1 Rubrivivax sp. | reverse complement strand
TCAGGGCGCGCAGGGCCTGGGCCGAGCCCTTGCCCACGTCGCCGTAGCCGGCAACCACGGCGATCTTGCCGGCGATCATCACGTCGGTGGCGCGCTTGATGGCGTCGACCAGGCTCTCGCGGCAGCCGTAGAGGTTGTCGAACTTGCTCTTGGTGACGCTGTCGTTCACGTTGATGGCGCGGAACATCAGCGAGCCCTTGGCGCTCATCTCCTTGAGGCGGTGCACGCCTGTGGTCGTCTCTTCCGTCACGCCGATGATCTCGGCGCTCTTGCGGCTGTACCAGGTGGCGTCCTGCTTGAGCTTGGCCTTGATGGCGGCGAACAGGATCTCCTCCTCCTCGCTGCCCGGGTTGGCCAGCACCGACAGGTCCTTCTCGGCCTTCTTGCCCAGGTGCATCAGCAGCGTCGCGTCGCCGCCGTCGTCGAGGATCATGTTGGGGCCCTCGCCCTTGCTGCCCGGGGCGCCGAACTCGAAGATGCGGTGCGTGTAGTCCCAGTAGTCGACCAGCGTCTCGCCCTTGTAGGCGAACACCGGCGTGCCCTTGACCACCAGCGCCGAGGCGGCGTGGTCCTGCGTGCTGAAGATGTTGCAGCTGGCCCAGCGCACGTCGGCGCCGAGGGCCTGCAGCGTCTCGATCAGCACGGCGGTCTGGATCGTCATGTGCAGGCTGCCGGTGATGCGCGCGCCCTTCAGCGGTTGCTTGGCGGCGTATTCCTCGCGGATTGCCATCAGACCGGGCATCTCGGTCTCGGCGATCTTGATTTCCTTGCGGCCCCACTCGGCGAGGCTGAGGTCGGCGACCGCGTACTGGTCGGTGTGCAGGGGCTTGAGAACGGCGTTCATGGATGCAGGCTCCAACGGAGGGTCGTTGACAGGCCTGCACGCGGCGGCGGGGAGGGGGAATTCACGTCCACTCACCCACGAGAAACCTCGTGCAGGTGAGCGCGGTTGCAAGGAAGCGCTCCGAGCCTGGCCTTCGGGATGAAGGTTGCAACGCTCCTCGGCAGCAGCTGTGGAGTGTAGCGAATCCCCCACCCGCGCGGGGTGTGCAGGATTGAACACCCCGGCTGGCGGCGTCGGGGCCGCGGGCCCGACGTGATTCCTGACCTCGATCAAAACCCCATTCGACAAGGCCCCGACACTGCGTCGCGTCGTCCACTGCCGGAGCAGCCCATGTCCACCATGCCCGTCGCCCTCGTCACCGGTGCCGCCTCCGGCATCGGCCGCGCCATCGCGTTGGTCCAGGCCCGCGCCGGCTGGCGCGTCGTCGTCTCCGACCTCGACGAGGCCGGCGGCGAAGCCACCGTCGCGCTGGTGCAGGCCGCGGGCGGCGAGGCGCTGTTCGTGGCCGCGGACGTGGCGGTCCCGGCCGACCACGAGCGGCTGGTGGCCGCCGCCGAGCGCCACTTCGGCGGCCTGCACATGGCCTGCAACAACGCCGGCATCGGCGGCGACCTGGCACCCACCGCCGATTACCCGCTCGAGGCCTGGCAGCGCGTCATCGACGTCAACCTCTCGGGCGTGTTCTACGGCATGCGCCAGCAGATCCCGGCGCTGCTGCGATCGGGCGGCGGCGCCATCGTCAACGTGTCGTCGATCCTGGGCCAGGTGGCGTTCGCCGGCGCCCCGGCCTACACCGCGGCCAAGCACGGGGTGGTGGGCCTGACGCGCGCCGCGGCGCTGGACTACGGCGCGCAGGGCGTGCGCGTCAACGCCGTCGGCCCGGCCTTCATCCACACGCCGATGATCGAGCGGCTGGAGCAGGACCCGGCCACGCAGGCCGCGCTGGTGGCCATGCACCCGCTGGGCCGCATCGGCCGGCCCGAGGAGGTGGCCGAGCTGGTGCTGTGGCTGGGCTCGCCGGCGGCCTCGTTCGTCACCGGGGCCTACTACCCCGTGGACGGCGGGTTCCTGGCCCGCTGAACGGGGTCTCCGCCTCCCCGGGCCCGCTGCCAGCGGTGAATATGCCGCTCGGCGGCGACTGGACCGTGTCCCATCGCTGCGTGCCGCGTCCTATGCTCGGATGTTCACGTTGGGTCGGTGCTCGCGCATGATGCATTGCGCCTGGCCAATCCAGCGATCGAAACATTCCTCACGACCCTCACACACCGTGACTGCAGCATCGCGGGATCAGGTTGTCACGCGGTTCGAATGGCGGTTCGGTCCAGCCGGGCTCGGCCTCGTGTGGTTGCCCATCCTTGCGGTGCTGGCTGCTCTGTACCTTGCAGGCGTGGGCGGTTGCGCAGTGCTCGCGGGCCATGCGCTCGACGCGCTCGTGAGCGGCACCGCCTTCTTCGGTCACACGAACATCCGGATCGGACCGTTCGTGTTTGGGTCGCTGCTCCTGTCGCTGATCCCGCTCTTCTGGACGGTCGTTGCAGGTCTTGTCGGCGCGCAGATCCTGGTGATGGCCTCCGCCGAAGACTGCATCGTGCTCGACCAGCGTTCGCTGCGTGTGACGCATCGTATCGGTCCATTTCGCTGGGCGGATTCGCATGCAATCGAAGACGTGCGTGCGGTGTTTGCCCTTCCGCAAAGCCAGCGGCAGTGGCCGAGGCTGGTGGCGCACATTGGCGAGCAACTCGTCGTGTTGTCGAATTTGGCCAGCCCGATCGAGTGCCCGGCCGCGGCGCAGCAGATTCGCGATGCGCTTGGGCTGCAGGCGGAAAGTGGCGCCGTGGTTCGCCCGGCCCTGCCCGCCCCGTGGCGCGCACGGCGCGATCCTTCTGGCGCGTTGGTGCTCGCCTGCCCTGCGTGGCGGTCACGCGTTCAGGCCTTTGCCTTGGGAGCCTATGCACTCGGATGCGCCATCGCGCTGGGTGCCCTGCTTTGGGACTTGACACGCGAACCGGAAGACACCTCCCTGATCGGCTCCGCGGTGATGGCGGCCGTCGCCGGCTTGGGTCTGAACCGGCTGGCAGCGCGGCAATGCTGGCTCGATGAGTGGTGGATCACGGCCGGGCAGTGCGAGCAGCGGAAGCGATTTGGACAGCTTGCGAGGATCCAGGCGCAGGTGGCCGGATGGAGTCTGACCAGACTGCAGCGGAGTGGCCCGGATTGGTGGTTCAGCGTGGCCGCAAGGACCGTGGACGTGCGGGGCCGGGCACACAGCGTGAACCTACTCGTCGACACGGATCTCTTCCTGCCGTGCTGCCGCTCCAGTGGTTGGACCGTCAGAGCGGCCTGACCGCCCTCGACGCGACGCGCGACACGCATTGACCTTGAAGGGTTGATCAGCGCTTGAAACCATGGGCAGTTGCCTGGAGCAACGGCCGATGCGCATTCGTTCGCCTGCCCGTGCGGTTCGTGACGCCGCTGCGACCGTTCGTCGCGCGGCGGCCTCGAACGCGCCGAGGTCCGGAAGAATGAGGGCTCATCCATCATCCCCAAGGAGCCCGTCTTGGCCCTCCATCTCCGCCACATCGCCCTGGCCTCGACCCTGGCCCTGGCCTGCACCCTGCCACAGGCGCAGACCGCCCCGGCTCCTGCCGGCGCCTCGCGCACCGTCATCACCTCCAGCGAGCAGCTGCCGCGGCGCACCGTGACGCTGGCGCGGCTGCCCAGCGAATACCTTGCCGGCCCGCGCGAGCAGCTGCTGCCGCTGGCGGCGCAGCTCGAGGCCAACCTGCGCGGCGATCTGGAGCGCTTCGACATCCAGGACGCCGCCACGCTGCGCGCCTACCAGGGCGCGCTGCTGACGCTGGCGCAGCTGCGCGGCGACTGGGCGGCGGTGCCGGCGATCGTCGAGCGCCTCAGGGCCCTGCAGGACAAGCCCGGCCCGCGCGCCACCACCGGGCAGCTGGCGCTGCTGCTGGCCGAGCAGCAGACCGGCCGCCGGGACGCTGCCTGGGTGCGCGCCGAGGTCGAGCGCCGCTACGGCGCCCTCGAGTGGGCCGACGCCGGCGACCAGATCAAGGGCAACAAGGGCCAGTTCGAGCTGCTCAACCCGGCCGTGGTGCAGGGCGCCTTCCAGCAGCAGGTGGACGTGATGGCGCGCAACATGAACCTGGTCGTGCCCGAGGGCATGGTGGGCTCCATCGTCGCCGCGCGCGTGCAGTTGGAGCTGCTGGTTCCGTTGCGGGCCGAGATCGTGGCCGGCCTGCAGGCGGTGATCGACCGCCGCGCCCCGGCGGCCGCCAAGCCCGACCTGTGGACGCCCCGCACCTTCGCCATCCCGGCCACGGCCCGCGCGGCCGAGGTGGGCGTCGGCATCTGGGACAGCGGCGTCGACCTCGCCCTGTTCAAGCCCACGCCCGGCCGCGGCATCGCCTTCGACCGCGAGGCGCGCCCCGCGACGGCGCTGCTGCGCCCGCTGGGCGAGGCCGAGGCGCGCTGGCCGCAGTTGCAGCAGCTGGTCAAGGGCGCGATGGACCTGCGCTCGGCCCTCGACACCGAGGACGCGCGCCGCCTAAAGCAGGTGGTCGCCACGCTCAAGCCCGAGCAGGTGAAGGCCTTCCAGGAGGACCTGAGCCTCGCGAGCCTGTACACGCACGGCACGCACGTGGCCGGCATCGCCGTGGACGGCAACCCCTTCGCGCGCGTGTTCACGGCCACGCAGCTGTGGGAGCACCGCAGCGAGCCCGTGCGCCCGACCGAGGAGCTGTCGCAGCGCGCGGCGGCTTCCTACCGCGCCATCGTTCAATCGTTCAAGGACCAGAAGCTGCGCGTCGTGAACATGAGCTGGCGCTACGGCGCCGGCGTCTACGAGGGCATGCTCGCCTGGCACAACGTCGGCGCCACCCCTGAGGAGCGCAAGCAGCTCGCCCGCCGCCTGTTCGACATCGAGCGCGCGGCGCTGCGCGAGGCCATCGCCTCGGCGCCCGAGATCCTGTTCGTGGCCGCCTCGGGCAACGAGGACAACAGCGCCGACTTCGAGGACTACATCCCCGCCGGCCTGCAGCTGCCCAACCTGCTCACCGTCGGCGCGGTGGACCGCGCCGGCGAGGAGACGAGCTTCTCCACCTTCGGCAGGACGGTGGTGCTGCACGCCAACGGCTTCGAGGTCGACAGCCTGCTGCCGGGCGGAGCCCGCGTGAAGTTCAGCGGCACCAGCATGGCCAGCCCGCAGGTGGCCAACGCGGCGGCCAAGCTCTTCGCGCTGAACCCGCGGCTCACGGTGGCGCAGGTGCGCCAGGCGCTGCTGGACGGCGCCGAGCGCCGCGGCCGCGTGAACCTGGTGAACCCGCGGCGCAGCGCCGAGCTGCTGGGCCTGCGGGTGGAGTAGCGATCAGGCCTCGGCCGCGACCGCGCCGAACTCCTCGGCGCGGCCGGCCACCAGCGAGGCGCGGCCCACGAGGAGCGGGTCGACCGTGCCGATGCGCGCGGCGTCCTTGTTGGCGTAGGGCAGGCGCAGCAGCAGGTAGCGCATGGCGTTGAGCCGTGCGCGCTTCTTGCAGTCGCTCTTGATCACCGTCCAGGGCGCGTCGGAGGTGTCGGTGTGCAGGAACATGGCCTCCTTGGCGCGGGTGTAGTTGTCCCACTTGTCGAGGCTGGCCATGTCGACGGGGCTGAGCTTCCACTGCTTGAGCGGGTGCGCCTGCCGCTCCTTGAAGCGGCGGCGCTGCTCGGCGCGGCTGACGCTGAACCAGAACTTGAACAGGCGCACGCCGCTGCGCACCAGGTGGCGCTCGAACTCCGGGGCCTGGCGCAGGAACTCGTCGTAGTCGGTGTCGCTGCAGAAGCCCATCACGCGCTCTACGCCGGCGCGGTTGTACCAGCTGCGGTCGAACAGCACGATCTCGCCGCGCGTGGGCAGGTGCTCGACGTAACGCTGGAAGTACCACTGGCCGCGCTCGACCTCGCTGGGCTTTTCCAGCGCCACCACGCGCGCGCCGCGCGGGTTGAGGTGCTCCATGAAGCGCTTGATGGCGCCGCCCTTGCCGGCGGCGTCGCGGCCCTCGAAGAGGATGACGACGCGCTGGCCCGTCTCCTTGACCCAGGCCTGCAGCTTGAGCAGTTCCACCTGCAGGCGGTACTTCTGCTGCTCGTAGCTGCGGCGCGCCATGAGGTTGCGGTAGGGGTAGCCGCCCTGGCGCCAGTGCGGCGCGAGCTCCAGGTCGGGGTCGGTGCCGGGCGCCGGTGCCAGGTGTGCGCGCTCGGCCAGCAGGCGGCGCAGCGCCCGGGCCTCGTCGGGCGAAGCGCCGTTCACCAGGGCCTGCACGCGCTGCAGCCATTCGTCGGGCCCGTTGCCGGCTTCGGCCGCGTCGGCCAGCACGCCCTCTTGCACGGCCTGCACGCGGGCGGTGGCCCGGGCCACGCGGTGCTGCTGCAGCGAGGCGTCGTCCAGGCGTGGCGGCACGTCGCCCGCGGACACGCGGCGCGGCGCGGCGCGCCGTGGGGCGGCCGTCGGTTTCGGCTGCCCGCGCGG
>JBILSW010000143.1:0-6851 GCA_044371895.1 Rubrivivax sp. | reverse complement strand
CACTTCTACCGTCGGAGTACTCAGACGCGCCCCTCGCACAACGACGGCCCCGCGACTTCCACTGGCCATGCAGCGGTGAGTCGCTGGCCGCGGCCTCGAGGACAGGCAACAGGCAACGCGCCAGTTCCGCGATGACGTCGATCAGCGCGAGTCCAATCGCGTAGCGCGTCAACACCAGGCTGAAGTCCTGCCGGGTCTCTCGTGCTCGGGCGAGAAGTCGCGCGCGCACCGATGCACCGACATTTCGCCCCGTCACGACAGACTCTCCATGTAGGGGCGCATCACGTTGGCCACCCGGCACTGGACCGCGTAGCGCCAGAGTTCGTCCATGGTCACACGGCGTGCTGCCCAGGCCTCGCGCAGGGCTTCCAGGGCAACATCAAGGCCGATCTTGTTGCGAAACTTGAAGCAGTCGGCAACCGTTCGTGCAACGCTGGTGACGCGAACCGCCACGCCATCGATCCGGTGCTCTTCGACCCCCTCGGTCAGACCAACACCGGAGAAGCGCATGATCCGCAGCGGCGGGTAGTCGATCCTCGGCGCACGCGACTTGTTGGGGATGGCCAGCCAGAGTTCGAACGGCGACTGCGTCGTCAGGCGGTGCACACGCAGCGCCGAGCGCAGGCAGACAACAGCGTGTGGGTGCCTGCGTGCGACCTTCGCCATCGAGCTGTGTTCGGACGCAAGCCGGCCGGGCGATGCGTACAGGCCCCGCCCCACGCGCTCGAGACGCCCTTGTCGGACAAGTCTCGTCAGGGCGACGCGCGGCAGCGCCAATGCGTCCAGGTCACGAGGCCGAGTCAGACCCTGGGTCGCCACGAGGTCCAGTATTCGCTGATAGTTGGCATCCACAGAAGGATGATGTTCCTTTTTGACGGTAAATGCAAATATTCACCTGCGTATCGGAACATCGTGGCGACCAGCATCTGCGTCTACGCAAAGCCCCGTAGCCGGCCGCAGCCGCTTGGGCAGGCCAGCAGCCACCGACACCATGACCGGCGGACCTTCGCCTCCCACGCGTGACCAACGCGCCAGTCCAGGGCTAAAGCTGCCGCTCGACCGACGCACGGAACTCCCCGGGTGACCGCCCCAGCAAGCGCTTGAATGCCCTGGCGAAGGCTGAAGGGTCGTCGTAACCGACGCCCATCGCGATGCTGGCGATGCTGTCCTGGCTTTCGCGGAGGCGCTGCGCCGCAAGTTGCAGGCGCCACCACTGCAGGTACTCGGCAGGCGTCTGGCCCATGCAGGCCTGGAAGCGCTGGAAGAAGGCGGTGCGTGACAGGTGGGCCAAGCCGGCCAGTTCGGGCAGCGTCCAGCGGTGCTCAGGCTGGGCGTGCAGGGCCGTGAGCGCCGGGGCCAGCCGTGGATCTGACGCCGCTGCCAGCCATCCCGCGGCGGGTGTTGCATCGAAAAGGGCTTCACGGAGCGCCTGGATGAAGAGCACCTCGGCGGCCCGGCGCAGCACGGCCGACGAGACGCCTGCGGTGTTCTCCGCCTCCGCCCGAACCAGCGCGAGTACGGGCGCGAGGCGCGTACAGGCGGTCGTGCCAGAGCGCAGGACGATCATGGCGGGCAGGCCAGCCACGACGGCCTGGGCCATGCGCATGTCGGCAGCAAAGCTCGCGCTTAGCACCTGCGTGTGAGCGCCGCCGCCGCCGTAGACGAAGGTGGTGGCGTTGCGGTCCCGCAGGTCCACGCCGGCGATCGCGGCGACAGGCGTGGCCTGACGGTCCGGGCGGTCGCTGAGGGCGTGGATCTCGTCGCGGGGCAGCACGACGACGTCGCCCGCCGACAGGCGCACGGTGGCTGGCTCGCCCACCAGCGACACCACGCATTCGCCCGCGAGCACCGCGTGGACGGCCGCAAGGCGCCCGCCCGGCAACTGCAATGCCCAGGGCGCACTGAGTTCGCTGACGCAGAAGATCCAGCCGCGAAATCGCAGCGCATCCAACACCTGCGCGATCAGCACCGCACGCGGTGAACGATCGGCATCGTCGAGCGCATTCGCGGCCGCGCGGCGCGGCGCCGACCGGCCTATCGTGGTGACCATCGGAGTTTGCGGAGCACGTTGGATGAAACAAGTTTCTCACACAGGCCGGCGCCGCTTGCTGGGCTGGATGGCGCGCGCAGCTGCTGCACTGCCATTCGTGGCGGTGGCCCAGGGCTCGGGCCGATTGAAGCCCACACCAGCCGTCACCGTCGGCCCGTTCTACCCGCCTGACCCCATGGGGCTGCCGTTCTTCAGCGCCCGAGCGCTCAGCCCGCTGCCCCAGGGCAATGACCTGACATCCGGCGCCGGGGGGCGACGTGCAGAGGGCGAGCGCCTGCAACTTCACGGCCGCGTGCTGAACACCGCCGGACAGCCGCTTGCGGGGGCCCGGGTCGAGATCTGGCAGGTGGATGCTCGGGGCCACTACGCGGTGGAGACCGGTGCCGATCGCGACCCCGGCTTCTCCGGCTACGGCGTGCACCTTGCAGGCGAGTCGGGCCGCTACACGTTCACGACCATCCGGCCGCGCGGCTACGGTCGCTACGGCGGACTCATCAAGCGCGCCGCCCACATCCACCTGAGGGTCTCGGTGGCAGGCCGGGCGCCACTGGCCACCGAAGTCTGGTTCGCGGACGAGCCAGGAAACGAGCGCGACTCGTTCGTCAGCCGCATCACCGATCCCGAACTGCGGGACCGCATGCTCGTCCGCCTGACCCCGGGCAGCGACGGCCTGCCAGCGGGCACCTTCGATGTTGTGCTGCCCGATGCATGAGGAGTGAAGATGAGACTCGTGGTGTTCGGCGCCTCGGGCGCAACTGGCCGGCACGTCGTGAAGCTGGCCGCGACGGCAGGATGGTCAGTGCGGGCCGTCGTGAGATCTGAGCTCCAGCGCCACGCGCTGACGGGCGCGGAGGAGTCCATGGTGGGCGACCCCACCGACCCCGACGCGGTCGCTCGATCGATGAGTGGCGCCGACGCTGTGGCGGTGTGTCTTGGGATCTCGCGCCGTACGCGCTCACCCTTCGCGCCCCTGGTGTCGCCGCCGGACCTTACGTCGCGCTCGATCGGAGCCATCGTGCAAGCCATGCAGCGCGCGGGCGTGCGCCGGATCGCCTATGTCAGCGCCTTCGGCGCGGGTGACAGTTGGTCTCAGATCCCCTGGTGGGGCCGAGCCTTCCTGCGCTTGAGCCAGGTGCGCCACTCGATGGCCGACCACACCCGCAGCGAAAGTCTGTTGTCCAGCTCCGCGCTCGACTGGACTGCACTCCGACCGATGCTGCTGGACGATGCATCTGGCGCCTTGCCTGCGCGAGAGATGCGCCCGGGTGACTCCCTGCTCGCCAAGCTCTCGCGCGAATCGCTCGCGCGCACGATCGTGGCCGTGCTGGGCGACCCGTCGACTCACGGCCGGACGGTGCCGCTTGTACCTGCCGAGACTGGCACTCCAGGCGCCGATGGGAGCCCGGCATGACGGTTGACCGCTACCACCCCGCGCTTGTGGTGCTGCACTGGATCCTCGGTCTGCTGATCACTCTGGGCCTCTTCATGGGGACCTTCTCTTTGGAGAGGCTGCCCAATTCAGACCCGTCCAAGCTCGACAGCCTGAGGGGCCACATGATCAACGGGGCCGTGATCGGGTGTCTGATGGTCGTGCGGCTGATCATCCGGGCGCGTACTCGACGCCCGGTGCCAGCGGTGACCGGTATGGCCTGGGCTGACGCCATCGGTCCCTGGACGCACCGCGCGCTGTACGGGCTGGTGTTCGCGATGGTCGCAAGCGGCGCGGCACTGGGCGTGAGCACCGACCTTCCGGCCATCGTCTTCGGCGGGTCCGAGAAACCCCTGCCCGCCACCTTCGACGGTTCATGGATGCGCGCGCTGCACGCGATTGCCGCCAAGTTGCTGATGGCGCTGATCGTGCTGCACGTCGCGGCTGCGCTGTGGCATCAAGTCGTTCGCCGAGATGGGCTCCTGCGGCGCATGGGCTTTGGCATCAACCGGTAAAGATGCCTCGCAGCCTCACGCGCTTCCTCAGTCCGGGAATCCGTCGACCGGAGAAGCGGGCCTGACGCACTGCACCGCCCACGCAATCCAGTCGCCATCGGGTCGAGATGCTGTCCTGTCTTGCCTGAGGCTCGCGTGGATCGTCAGCGACCGTGGAAACATCCAGCAGAACCGATCCGCCTCCGCCATCGTCGACGAAGCAGAGCACGCCGTGTTCGTGCGGCACGGCGAAGCTCGTCTCGTCGAAATCGACCACGGCTTCGGACTCCTTGCCGTCGTTCAGGGTCGACTGCGCGTGCGCCTTCAGATCGCAAAGAGCCTCGTGGCGCTCCCGGCTGTCCCACACCGCCACGAGCAAGGCGAAGCAATACATCACACCGACTTGCCATGCCAACCTCGGTGCTCGTCGGATCAGATCCTGCAGGGAATCAAGCCACCAGAAGCCCGCGAGCGCGATGCAGGCGAGGATAGGTTTTTCAACGCCCTTATTCCTCCCCCTGGCACCCCGAACGCGACCCTTGACGCGTGTGGGTGGTCTTCGAAGGGGGCGGAGAACTGGTGAGCATTGACTGCGCCCCTGAAAACCATGCTTTTCGGGCGCCTACTGCGGGTTGTCCCTGGGCGCGAATCCACTTCCATCGCTCCCGCGAACTCTCGGACGCAGCCGACTCCAGCGGCTGGTCACCGGGTCGCCTGAACGGTTGCGGTTGGGCAGCGTCAGGCCGCTTGCATCGCCTGGCCACTGGCCAGCGCACGAGGCGGTGCGCGCGCCTGCAGACCCAAGTGCGTGAGGATCTTCTCGATCACTGGCTGTTCCAGGATCACCGCAATGATCTTCAGCTCGCCACCGCAGTTCGGGCAGTGCTCCATGTCGATCTCGAACACGCGCTTGCGCAGCTTGGCCCAGTTCAGGCGTACCGGTCGGTGGTGCGCACAGTTCGCCTCGCACTCGGCGCGCGGCGTGGTCGGGGCTGCCGGCTCGGACCCTTGCAGCACCACCAGCGCGCGCAGCCTGGCGTTGGGGGCCAGCACGCCATGGAAGCGGAAGAGGTGTAGACGTGGCCGTGGCACCAGCGCCGCCAGCCGCTGCATGAACTCCAGCGGCGACATGACCAGGTGCGTGGCCCCATCGCGCCAGGCTGTCTTGAGCTTGAGCAACACTTGCCCGGCGGCGTTGGTCTGCACGCGCTCGTTGGCCAAGGCCGGCGGGGTGATGTAGCGGCACAACTACTCCAGCGCCTGCCGGTCGTCAGCGCCGCAGCGCACGGCGGCGTGCAGGCTGAAGCCGTCGATGTCGGCGCACAGCGTCTGCTTGAAGTCTTTGTCCCTTGGCATGGCGCCCTGCACCGTCAGCACCTTCTGGCCTGCACGCGGGCCGAAGGCGATGCGATAGGTACACGCGGCGGCCTGCAGCGGTCTGAGTACGCGCGCTTCGTCCGAACCACCGTCGTTGTCGGCCACGTAGGTTGAACCCTCCTCCTCGACCAACACCCCTCGACGGGTGAGCATCTTCATGGTGCGGGCGATGATCTTGTGCAACACCGCCTTCAGCGCCTGGTCGGTTGGCGCGGGGGCTTCGACAAACTCCGGCGTGCCGTCGGCGCTGCGCCAGTACACGCCGTCCAGGACCAGGCAGTGAAGGTGAATGTTGAGATTGGCGGCTCCGGCCGGCGTGATGCCCGGCGCCGAACCGCTCGCCGCGGTGCTCCGGGCCACGCTGATTTGGTTCCCGCCTTCGCGCCGGCGATGGCTGCCGACCAAACCATCGACCTGTCGTCTGGCTACGCCTCGTTCGGCAGCACCACCCCGCTGCTGGCCGGCTGCGACGACGTCGTCAGCTTCCACAACCTGGCCAGCGGCACCCGTGACTTCACGGTCTCGGTGAACAGCCACTTCACAGGCAACCTCGGCGCGTCGCTCGACGGCACGCCGCTGGCGGTACAAGGGTTAGAGGTGTTCCGCTTCGCCTACCTCGAAGGCCAGAGCACGACGCCGCCGCTGCTCTCGATCGCCAGCACCAGCATCACCAGCCCGCTGGCGTCGTATGCCGTGACGATGTCGGTCACGCCGGTGCCGGATCCCGACACCTATGCACCGATGCTTGCCGGGCGGGTGTGTGCGGCCCGCTGCTTCATGCCCGGCCGCTGCGGTGCCCATCCAACGATCTGGGGGTTGGCGAGCCGCCCGGGGCTTGGACACACCTTGATCATCGATCGTTCCAGGAAGAAGCCTCCATGAACCTGCGCTCGAACTGCCTTGCCCTTGCCGTCGTCGGCCTGCTGGCCGCTTCGGCCGCCCAGGCCCAGATCGTCAACATCGACGCCACCCACGGCTTCAAGTACGAAAACGGCGGCAGCGATCCGGCGCCGCTGCCGGGCCAGGGCATCAACCCGATCGGCGTGCCGCTGCTGCTGACGCTCGACCCCGGCACCTACCAGCTCACCAACGCGGCGGGCCAGCCGGGCGCGGACTTCTCGGCCTGGAGCTTCAACGTCAACACCGCCTCCTGGATCTGGGCCTCCCTGATCTACGACGCGGGCACGAACCAGACGCTGCGCTACTTCGAGGCCGGTAGCGTGCAGAACAGACCTGCCGCCGTGGCCGCGCAGCCGGCGGCGCAGTCGTTCAGCGAGCAGTTGTTGCTGACCCAGCGCACGACCGTGGGCTTCACGCTGCGCGACTACTTCGTACCCGACAACGCCGGCGGCATCTCGGTGCGGGTGACGGCTGTCTCGCCGATTCCCGAGTCGGGGGCGGCGGCGCTGATGCTGGCCGGCCTGGGCGCGGTCGGCTTGTTCGCCCGTCGGCGGGCCCGCACGGCGGCCGGCTGAGAGCGCCGGCTGTCGGGGTCTCCAAC
>JBILSW010000142.1:0-6871 GCA_044371895.1 Rubrivivax sp. | reverse complement strand
CCCCTGCGCCTCGTCCACCAGGGCCTGCACCGACCGCTCCAGCAGCGGCTGCGCCTGGTCGGTCCCCTTGCGCATCGTCCCGTCGCCCAGCCGCCGGGCCAGACTGGAAAGCGAGAGCTCCAGCTTGCGGGTGGCCGAACGGTTGGTGAAGGCGCACTCGGCCGCCGGCTCGCTGAACCAGACCAGCTGCAAGGGTACCCAGGCATCCGACTTCCACACCTGCCACCACTCGCCCACGCGCAGCCGCCGCGCCACGGCAGCCGACGCGTCATCGGCACCGTCGCGCCCATCGCCCGGCACGCCGGGCAAGGCGGCGTCGGCCAGCGCCACCGGCACGGCCCGCCCCTGTCCAACCAGGTCCAGGCAGCGCTGCAGGTCCGCCAGCACCGCCTCGCGCTCGGCGGCCAGCGGGTTGACGGCGGCCAACAGGCCGTCGAGCTGACCGGTCACCTTCAAGACCGCCTGGCGGCGCGCGGCCGGGGCGTCGATCGATTCCGGCGACAGAAGCCACAGCACGCGGTCCAGCAGCGCCAGGGCATCGCTCCAGCGGACGTCCTGCACGCCCACGCGCAACTCCAGCATCACCAGCGCCTGGCGCCAACCCGCCTCCAGCAAGGCCAGGACGACGGTCGCTACCTCCTGGCCCGCGAGCCGCGAGTGCAGGGCCTCCCGCACGCGCCGCCGGGCCAGCCGCATCCGTTGCCGGCCCTCGCAGGCCTCCTGCAGCTGCTCGACGCGGGTCTGCCGGGTCTGCTGCAACGGCGGCAGCAGGCGCAACAGGCTGTCCCGCGCCTTGGAGTACACCCCGGGGTCCTGCTCGGCCTGGCGGCAGATGCGGTCCACCGCGAGCTGCAGGAAGCGGTGCAACTTCGGATCGAAGAACCGGCCCTCGTCGTCCACCGCGACCGCGTACTGCTCCAGCAGGTCGACGACCTGCCGCGCGGGGTGGTCGACGCTGTCCGGGAAACCGGTCTCGCGCAGGCTCAGCTTGAGCAGCGGCTGCTCGAGCCGCTTGAGCAGGCTGTCGATGCCCTGGCCGCCGCCAGACACCGCCAAGGCCTTGCCGAGCAGGGTGCCGGCGTTGTCCAGTGCCCGCCGCACGGGGGTGCCGATGCTCAGGCCGCCTGCCGCCAGGGCCATGCGCTCGCTCAGGGGCGGCCGGCCCGCGTCCGGGGGCTCCACCCAGCCTGCGGGCGGTGCGGCTTCGATCAGGCGGGCCAGGTCGCCCAGCGAGGCGATGGCGGCGCCTGCGCCCGCGGGCGATGCAGGGGCCGCCGGGGCAGGCCGCGCTGGCTGGCCGCGCGGCACCGCGGCCGCGCGCAACAGGTCCTGGGCCACCGCCAGCAGTTCGGGGCCGGACAGCTCCGCCGCCCGGCCGGCCGGGCGTTGCGCCGGGCCGGGGCCGAGCCGCTCCACATGCTTCAGGGCCGCCAGCACGCTGTCCAGGCTGTAGTCGCGCCCGGACGGCGGCGCGCCCCGCCTGGGGGAATCGGCCTCGCCTTCGGTGACCTCGGGCATCGCGGCGGCTCCGCTGCCTCGCCGCTCCTCGATCAGGGCCGGGGAACTGCCCCGGGACGGCACCGAGGAGTCGCGCGGCTTCATCGGGGCGGCCTTGCTGCGCTCGGGCCCGGGCCCGGGCTCGGGCTCGGGATCGGCCAGGACCGACAGCGCCTCGTCCAGGTCCTGGACCAAGGCCGCCAGGTGGCGCCCCAGCACCCGGCCGAAGGTCTGGTACGCGACCGCCCGGGAGGCACCACACAGCGTCAACTCCTTGGTCGCGGCCTGGAAGGCCCGGCAGATCGTCGTCGGGCCGAAGGGGTTGCTCTGGCGGTCGAGGGGCCGGCCGACCAGCCGCCCGTAGCGCCGCTCCACGCGTGCCATCGGCACCAAGGAGCCCTCGTCCGTCTCCAGCAGGTTGATCACCCCCGCCAAACGCAGCCAGTCCTCGAACTCCGACTCGTCGAGCAAGGTCAGGACCTGCTCCGCATCGCCAGAGCTTGCGCCCGCACCGCCCTGGGGGTGAGCAGCCAGGCCCTGCACGGCGCGGACGAGCAGGCGCCGCTCGACGCCGACCCGCCCTGTCTTCAGGACGGCAGGCGCCTCCAGCAGGCGCAGCTTGTCGGGCGTGGCGCGGGCCTTGTCGGCCGCCTCCTGAAAGGGCACATCGAGGCCGTGGAAGAACTCGTCCATCACCCGGCGCAGGGCAGTCCGGAACAGCGCCCAGCACCGCTGCCGGGGGTCGGGCGGCCCCCCCCCGGCGGGTTCCGGTCGGGGTTCCGCGGGCTGGAGCCGGGCGGCCGCCTGCAAGGCATCGAAGGCCTCCTGGGGCATGGAGGGCACCATCAGGCCGGCGCCGACCGCAGACGCGTGGGCCACCGTGCCGAAGAAACGGAACAGGCGGGGCTGGCCGTCGATCACGGCCGTGAACAGCACCTCGACCAGCGCACCGGCTCCCCAGCCCTCCGCGGCACGGCCCACCTCGGCGCGATCCGCAAATGCCAGGTACAGCCCGAGCCGGCAAAAGTTGCGGATCTCACAGGCGATGGTCGTGCCCATGACCAGGGCACTCGCGGGCTGGCGCGTCCCCAGGCGAGGTCGACGCCGGTTCTCCGCCCGTTTCATCGCGATTGCCTCATCCCCGTTGCCACCTGTGTCAGGTGTTTTCGGCACCGGGTACACGGACTTGAGGCGCTGTCCGTGCGATCGGGGATCACGCGCGCGGCGTGCCGCGGATCCACGCCACCCCGGTGCTCGTCCATTCCCGCCGACCTTCAGGCCCTCGACACCACCGCTTCGCCGAGCAGCCGCCGGATCGGCGCCGGCAGGCCCAGCGCCAGCGCCTCGGCCGGCTCGAACCAGCGGCCTTCGGGCAGCTTCTCGGGTTGCGCGGCGCGGGCGGGCAGCGTCCAGGCCAGCGGCTGCAGCGTCCAGTCGAAGTGCGTGAGGGCGTGCCGCACGGGCTCCAGCCACTCGCCCTGCCCGTGCCACCCCGCCACGCGGGCCTGCAGTGCCTCGGCGGTGTCGAACTCGGGCAGGCTCCACAGGCCCGCCCACACGCCAATGGCCGGCCGCTGCACCAGCCACCAGCGCCGGCCCTGGCGCAGCCACAGCAGCGCGCTGCTGCGGCGGCCGCGCGCGCCGCGCCGCGTCTTCACTGGGTAGCGCTCGGGTGCCCCTTCGCGACGCCCTACGCAGCCTTCGGCCACTGGGCAGTGCAGGCAGGCCGGGCGGCGCTGCGTGCACAGCGTGGCGCCCAGGTCCATCAGGCCCTGGGTGTAGATGTCGACGCCGCGGGCCGGCAACAGCGCGGTGGCTTCGTCCCACAGCGCCTGCACCGCTGGCGCGTGCGACAGGTCGTCGCCGAAGCCGAGCACCCGGGCCAGAACCCGCTTGACGTTGCCGTCGAGGATGGCGACCCGCTCGCCGAAACAGAATGCCGCGATCGCCGCCGCCGTGCTGCGGCCGATGCCCGGCAACTCGGCCAGCTGCGCGGCGCTGGCGGGAAAGCGTCCGCCGTGCCCCGACACCACCGCCTGAGCGCAGCGGTGCAGGTTGCGCGCCCGGCTGTAGTAGCCCAGGCCGCTCCACAGGGCCAGCACGTCGTCCAGCGGCGCGGCGGCCAGCGCGGCCACGTCGGGGAAGCGCTCGAGGAAGCGGTCGTAGTAGCCGATGACGGTGCCGACCTGCGTCTGCTGCAACATCACCTCGGAAAGCCAGACGCGGTAGGGATCGCGCGTGCCCTGCCAGGGCAGGCCATGGCGGCCATGGCGCCGCTGCCAGGCGATGACCCGGCCGGAAAAGCCCTCGCGGGGGTCCGCATCGCCTGCGCCGGGCTGTGCGCGGCCCGCGCCGTGCGCATCGCGATCGACGCGGCTCACGCCGCGTCTTGTTCGGCGTCGCCTTCGAGCACCAGCCTCGGCAAGGTCGGCACCGAGCCCAGCCGGCGCGCGCTGGCCACGGCCTCGTCGGCCACGACGCTCAGGCGCGCCAGCATGGCATCGAGGTGGTCGTCCTGCGCCTGCACCTCGGCGATGCGCTGTTCCAGCTCGCCCGCGGCCAGCTGCACCCGCTGCAGCGACTCCTTGCGCCGGGTGAAGCCGCGGCGGCGCTCGCGCAACTGCATCTCGACCTGGCCCTGCGCGCTCTTGCTCCACAGCTCGATCTCGCCGGCGGCGTTCTCGAACACCACGCGCAGCTTGCTCAGCAGCATGCGTCGGAACTGCTCCGCAAAGCCAGGCGTGGCCATGCGGATGGCCTGGCCCAGTCCCAGGTAGCGGCCGTAGTTCCGGTCGATGCGGTCGAGATCCTCGATGAATGACTTCATCGAGGGCATGGGCGACACCGCGAAAGCGAAGCCGAACTCGGTGTTGAGCTGCCGGAAGCTCGCTTCGAGCATCTCGCGCATCTCGTCGACCTGCTGGCGTGCCTTGGCGAGGTTGCCTAGAACCCGCGACATCAGCGTCTCGAAGGCGGCCTTGCCCCCCAGGTTGAACAGCGAGGCCGTCATCGCCGCGTGCATGGCGCCGACCTCGCGCCGCAGCGAGTCGGCCGACAACTGCGCCAGCAGCGACTTGAGGATGCGCGCCTGCACCGAACGCAGGGCCGACAGCTTCGCCGTGCAGCGCTCGAAGTCGGCCGCTTCGGCCTCGACACGCTCCAGCATCAGCCGCGTCTTGGCGCCGCTCTTGCCGCGCAGGCCGCGCAACTCCATCAGCTGCTCGGCCAGCGTGCGGCGGCGGTCGCCCAACCGGCGTCCGGCCTGCTGGCGCAGCTGCTCCACCACGCCCACGGCCGACTGCACCAGCAACTCCTGCCGGCGGGGCAGCAGCCCGGTGGCCAGCGCGGCCTCCAGCGGCGGCAGGCGGCTGGCGGCGAGCCGCTGCTCGTCGGGGTCCACGCGGGCCGCCAGCGCCTCGCGGGCCGACAGGGGAAACACCCGCTCCGCCGGTACTTCCAGCGTGCGCGCGGTTTCCTGACGCTGCTGCTCGATCTGCGCCTTCACGACCGCCTCGCTGGCCAGAGGGTCGGCCAGCGTGTCGATCTTGTTCAGCACGACGAAGCGCTCAAGGCTGGCCTGCCCGAGGTGGTCGCGCCAGATGGCGAGGTCGGACTTCGTCACCCCGGTGTCGGCCCCGAGAACGAAGACGACGGCGTGGGCCGAGGGCAGCAGGCCCAGCGTCAGCTCGGGCTCGGCGCCGATGGCGTTCAGGCCCGGCGTGTCGATGACCACGAGCCCGCGCTTGAGCAGCGGGTGCGGGTAGTTGATGACGGCATGCCGCCAGGTGGGCACCTCGACGAGGCCGCGCGCATCGACCGGGGGGTTGTCCTCAGGGCGCTCGTCGCTCCAGAAGCCCAGGTCGACGGCGCGCTGCCTGTCGACGTGCTGCGTGCGCGTGACCGCGGCCAGCGCCTGCACCAGCGTGCGGGGATCGCGGGCGTCGAGCGGCACGTGGTGCCAGGGCTCGTCACGGCCGCGCAGCTCGGCCAGGCTCAGGCCGCGCAGGCGGGTCTCCACCGGCAGCAGCGACAGCCGGGGTGGCGCATCGGCGTCGTATCGCAACTCCACCGGGCACATCGTCGTGCGCCCCGGCGTGGCGGGCAGCACGCGCTGCCCGGCGTCGGAGAAGAAGATCGCGTTGATGAGCTCGCTCTTGCCGCGAGAGAACTCGGCCACGAAGGCCAGCACCAGCGTCTCGGAGCCCAGCCTCTCGCGCAGCGCCGACAGCAGCGCCTGGTCGGTGTCGTCGAGCAGGTCCTGCTCGAGCAACGAGCGGCCCAGCTGTGCGACCGCACGGTCCAGCTCGCCGCGCCAGGTGGCCAGGGCGTCGAGGCTGTCGGCAATGCGGCTTTGCATCGGTCGGCGGGCGGCAGGGCAGGAAATAGCGCAGGGACTAACCTCGTCGATGCTAGCTCAGGGGCGCCACCGGCCCGGCTCGGAAATCACGGAGCGACGCATGGTTACGACTGCTGACAGTTGCTGCGGCGCCCGCCCGTGGGCCGCGGACGGGCACCGTGTCAGCGCTTCTGGCAGCCCGCGCAGAAATAGGTCGAGCGCTGGGCCATCACGCGGCGCCTGACAGGGGCACCGCAGCGGGGGCAGTCCTGCCCCTCGCGGCCGTACACGGCAGCCTCGGCTTGGAAGGCACCGCTGGCGCCGTGCACGTCGGTGAAGTCGCGCAGGGTCGAGCCGCCCAGCGCCAGCGCCCGCGCCAGCGTGCGGCGCACCGCGGCCAGCAGGCGGTCGGCGCGCGGCAGGCTCAGGCGGTCGGCGCGCAGAGCAGGGTGGATGCCGGCCCCGAACAGCGCCTCGCAGGCGTAGATGTTGCCGGCGCCCACCACGGCGTCGCCGGCCAGCAGCACGGCCTTGATCGGCGAGCGGCGCGCCCTCAGCGCCGCGTGGAAGCGCTGCGCCGTGAGCCCGGGATCGAAGGGCTCGGGACCCAGGCGCGACAGCAGCGTAGCCGCCGGCGGCTGCTCCATCGACGCCGACCAGACCACCGCGCCGAAGCGCCGCGGGTCGTTCAGGCGCAGCGTGCCGCGGTCGGTGACGAGGTCGAAGTGGTCGTGCGGGCCCGGCGGGCCGGCCTCGGCCTGCAGCGCCAGCGAGCCCGACATGCCCAGGTGCAGCAGCAGGCCGCCCTCTGGGACGCCGCCGCGCGACAGCGGCAGCCACAGGTACTTGCCGCGGCGCGCGACGTCGCCAACCGTGGCGCCTGCGAAGGCGCCTGACTCTCGCCCCAGCGGCCAGCGCAGCGGCTTGCCCAGGCGCAATGCGTGCACTTGGGCACCGGCAAGCGGGCCTGCGATGCCCCTGCGCGTGACTTCGACCTCCGGCAGCTCCGGCATGCAGGCATTATGGGAGGATGAACCG
>JBILSW010000141.1:0-6910 GCA_044371895.1 Rubrivivax sp. | reverse complement strand
TGCGCGCTTGCCGTCTGCCCGGCCCTGGTGTCAAGCGACATCCGGAACTGACCCTACATGGCCCTCCAGACCCGTTCGAGTTCCTCAGCAGCCGGATTGCCCACCATGACGAACAGCGTTCAGGAGTTCATGCAGTCGTATCGCGCGGCCTGGGAACGACGCGATCTCGATGAAATCGTCACGATGTACGGCCTGCCGATGCTGGCGCTGCAGGCCGACGGGTCGCGGCACTGCCTTCACGACGAAGCGGAGTGCCGGCAATTCTTCGGCGCGGCCCTCGATCGCTACGCGGCGACGGGCTTCGAAGCGGCCGAACTCGTCGTCGACGATGTCATCGCGGCAGGACGGAAAGTCGTGCTGGTGGCTGCGACGTGGACCCTCAAGCGTGAACCGGGCATCGTCCTGATGAGCGCGCGCTTCACATACAACGTTCGCGACGGCGGAGACGGCTGGAAGATCTACGCTTCAACGCCCCACGAGGCGTAGACCGGGTCAAGGCGATCTTCTGCCCCCTGATTGCCCAGCGCGACCAAGCCCAGCGCCATCGTCGCGCAGCTCCCGGGGCGAACCGCCACACCGGTGATCGCCACGGCCCGGTGGTGCACCGTCGATCGCGCGCAGGTCACCGGTCTGCGTGCGCAGCGGCCGTGATCGTTCGTCGGTCGGGGAGGCCCCGGGCTCTGGCCACAATTCTTGCCGACCGCATGTCGACAAAGCCTGAAGCGGTATCCGGCCTCACCCTGGGGTCGGGTCACGCCGCGCACACCCCATACACTCCGTGTCGACATAACTCGACCCCAACGGGGCAGGCACCATGGCCACCGCGAAATCGAAGCTGTCCGCCGGCAAGCCCTCCAGGCGCCCCGCCGCGAAGCGGGGGCGGGGATTCGGGGCCGCCTTCGTGTACGACAGCCTGCGCGAGGACATCCTGTCGCTGCAGCTGCAACCGGGCACCCTGCTCGACGAGACCGAACTGGCCGCGCGATTCGGCGTGTCGCGCTCCCCGGTGCGCGAGGCCCTGATCCGCCTGGCGGGCGAAGGCCTGGTCCAGACGCTGCGCAACCGCTCGTCCATCGTGGCGCCTTTCGACGTGTCGTCGGTGCAAGGCCACCTCAACGCCACGCTGCTGATGTACTGCACCACGGCACGGCTGGCTGCGCTCAATCGCACACCCGCGCAGCTGGCCCAGCTGCAGGCCCTGCTGAAGGCGCATCGGTCCCAGATGACGGACGCCGACATGAACACCATCGTGTCGAACAACCGGGCGTTCCACGTCGCCATCGCCGAGGCCGGGGGCAACCCCTTCTTCACCGCGTGGACGGCTGCCGTGCTCGACCAGGGCCAGCGGCTGATGGGCATGTACGTGCAGGACACCGGCCAGTCACGGTCGGGTGCCGAGCTGAACGAGCATGCCGAGATCGTCGACGCCATCGAACGAGGCGACCCCGAGGCGGCCGAACGGGCGGCTCGCGCCGACGCGATGATCCTGTTCGAGCAGTTGCGACGCCACCTCTTCAAGGACACCCTCGAAGGCGTGTCGGTGGGCGCGATGCTGGCCTTGAGCCCGAGCTGACGAGGCCGCGTCAGGCGCCGCGCCCGTACACCCCCAGCGCCAGCGGCTCCAGGCGCGTGCCCGGGTCGATGGGGGCCATGGGACGCGGCAGGTGCCGGTAGTGCAGCAGCGTCGGGTCGGTCGTCAGGCTGCCGGGCGTCTCGCACTCGACGATGGCCCCGGCCAGCGGCGCGAAACCATGGCGGAAGTGCGTGGTCGACTTGACCACGACGACGCGGCAGGCCGATGGGTCGATGCCATGTTCGGTGAACACGCGGGGATCGAAGACCTGCTGCCGCTCGGTGTTGACGACCACGTCCACGCCGCCGATGCGCAGGCGGGCGCTGCGCCCGAGCGGCAGGCGGGGCTCGCCTTGCGCAAAGGTCGCCTGCCGCGCATCGTCGCGCAGGGCGACCACCTCGGCGTCGACGTCCAGCGGGTCGCCCGAGCGCGGCCCGACCTTGCCGCCCAGTCGCATGGCCAGGCGGGCTCCGATTCCGGCGCGGTGCGCGAAGTCCACGGCGACCGGATCCCAGATCATCGCCAGCGCCAGCCGGTCCTGGCCGCAGCCCAGCATTTCGCGCAGCACGAAGGTCGAGTCGCCCGCGGCGCCGCCGCCTGGGTTGTCGCAGCGATCGGCCACGACCGATGGCCGCCCCGTGGCATCGGCCTGGCGGAGGGCCTCCTGCACCGCCGCGGCCGCCGGCAGCCCTTTGCCGACCGGCACCGCAGCGAGTGCAAAACGCGCGGCCAGATCCAGGGCTCGCCGCGCAGCCTCGTGCGGGGCACCGTCGGTGGTGACCAGCAGCGTGGCCCCCGCATCGGCAACGTCCGACAGCCAGAACCCGTGGCATGCCGATGCCGCCAGCACCCGGCCTGTGGCCTGCTCGGCACGCAGCCGATCGACGAATGACTTCATCGGCTCGACCGTGGTCGGGTAGGCGCCGACGATGGGAAGCCGCACAGCCGCTGTCGCGGGCCGGGCGCCGACCGTCACGTGGCGCTCCAGCAGGTCGTAGGCCAGGCCGGCGCGCTCGGCGTAGTCGGTGTGCGGGTACTCCAGGCAGGCCAGCAGATAGTCGGCGTGCGACAGCATGGCGCGGCTCACGTTGGCATGCAGGTCCAGCAGCACCGCCACCGGCACCTCGGGTCCGACCTGCGCGCGAACGGCGGCCAGCAACTCGCCTTCGACGTCGTCGGTGCCCTGCGCGCACTGCGCGCCGTGCAGGAACAGGAACACCCGGTCGACTCCTCCGGCGCGCTGCAGGTCGTCGAGCAACTCGTCGCGCAGCCGTGACCAGTCGGCCTGAGACAGCGGGGCGCTGGGCTGGCAGGTGGCGAAGTAGCCCGGGCTGACCGGCAGGCCACCGGCAAGCGCACGGCTCCAGAAGGCGCCGTAGCCCAGGGTGTCGTGGTCTTCGGGCGGCTGCAGGGCGCCCGCCGGGCGCCAGATGCGGAAGCTGTCGAGGTCGGTCGGCACCGGCGAGAACGCGTTGGTCTCGTGCATCAACGCGGCCACGAATGCCTTGCGGGGGCGTGAACTCATGGAGCGGACATGGTCGGGTGCAAGCGGCGTGGTGCGGCGGGATCAGAGCGCGAAGCGCGACGGGTCGAAGAGCGCGGCGTCCAAGCCCGGTGGAACCTTTCCGGCCATGCGCTGGGCGAGCAGCTGGCCGCTGGCGGCGCCCACGGTCCAGCCCAGGTGGCCGTGGCCGGTGTTCAGCCACAGGCCGGGCACCCGTGTCGGGCCGATCAGCGGGCGACCGTCGGCGCACAGCGGGCGAAGTCCGGTCCAGACCCGCGGTGCTGCGACCTGACGCAGCACCTGTGGGTACAGGCGCTCGGCCAGGCCCGACAGGTTGGCCACGCGCGACGGCGCAACGGTGAGGTCGTCCCCGCAGAACTCGGCCGTACCCGCGACGCGCAGGCGACGCGCGCCGCCATCGCCCAGAGGCGTGAGGGCCACGTGCAGCGCGCGGTCGATTACGGGCAGGCGCGGCAAGGGCGCGCCAGTGATCGCGTCGTGCAGGTCGTAGGTGAGCGAGTACCCCTTGGCCGGACGCACGGGCAGTTGAAGCCCAAGGGAAGCCGCCAGTGCCGTGCTCTGCGGGCCCGCGGCCAGGACCAGGGCGCGGGTGACGATCCGGCTGCCGTCGCGCAGGCGCAGGCCGCGGATGCCCTCGCGGTCGGCCTCGATGCGGGCGACCTCCGAGCCCCAGCGCAGCTCGACCCCAGACGCCTGCAGGTCGTGCGCCAACCCGTGGCAGAAGCGATGGCAGTCTCCCGTCTCGTCGTCCAGGTTGTGGATCGCGCCCACCAGATGATCGGCCACGGGCCCCAAAGCGGGCTCGAGGGATACCAGGGCTGCGCGGTCCAGCACCCGGTGGCGCACACCAAGCGACTCGAGCGTCTCGGCCCAGGCCCGGGCGGCGTTCAGCGCTGCGACATCGCGCAGCACCATCAGCGACCCCAGCGCGGCGTGGTCGAAGGTCGACCGACCCACGCTCATCTGGTGCAGGCAGGTCATGCTGTGCACCGCCAGTGCCGTATTGGCCCGGGCATTGGCCGCGAATCGTGCAGGGGTCGATTCGCGCAGGAAGCGCAGGCCCCAGCCGATCAGCGAAGGCAGCGCCCGTGCGCGCAGGCGCACCGCCGCGTCGTCGCGCCCGAACTGGCGCAGCAGCGCGCCCAGGATGCCCGGGGAGTTCCACGGTTCCACTGAACTGGGGTGCAGCAATGCGCCGTTGGCGAAACTGGTGCCTTCGGCGGGGCCTGGTGCGCGGTCCAGCAGCAGCAGCTCACGATGCCCCGCGGCGCGCAGGTGCCACGCGCTGGCCAGCCCCACGATGCCGCCCCCGATGACGACGATGCTCATGCGCGGGCAGTCTATGCGGGGACGGCAATCGTTGTCGACACTATGCACGCATAGGGTCGGCGCGCGTTGACAGGGGCGGCTCTCCGGGCTAGCCTGTCCTGTATTGGTCGACAGCATGTCGACTGAAACGCGACGACCCTCCTTCACACCGGAGACACCGATGGCCCGAGCCGAGCCCGAATCCCGCCCCCTGCAGACACGGCCCGTGGCCGGCATGCGCCTGGTCGAGGCCGCGTTCGGCTTAGCCGCGGCCTGCGTGCTCGCCGCGGCCGTTGCGCCCGCGCGGGCGCCGACCGCCGCCCCCGCGGCCCGCGAGAACCAGACCATCACGGTCACCGGCACCACCGCGCGCAAACGCAACGAGCAGGCGCAGGACGTGCCCATCGCCATGGACGTGATCGGCGGGCAGGACCTGCGCGACGCCGGCATCACCCGTGTCAAGGACCTCCAGTCCGCTGTCCCGGGGCTGGTCATCGAGACGCGCGAGTCCAGCGGGAAGATCGCCATCCGCGGCGTCGGCACCGGCGACGTGGGGCTGGGAACCGACCAGTCGGTGGCGGTGCACGTCGACGGCGTCTACCAGACGCACGGGGCGCTGGGCCTGACCCGCATGTTCGATGTCGAGCGGGTCGAAGTGCTGCGCGGCCCGCAGGGCACGCTGTACGGCCGCAACGCCACCGCGGGTGTCGTCAACCTCGTGTCGCGCGCGCCGCGGCTGGGCGGGTTCGCGGGCGAGGCCGACCTGTCCATCGGCAACTCCGGCCTGCGGCAGGTCCAGGCCGCGGTGAATGTGCCGCTCGGCGGGCAGACGGCCGTCCGCCTCGCGGTGATCGGCTCCGACAGCACCGGCCGGGCCACCAACACCTTCGACGGCGGCAAGGTCGGGGTCGACGACGACTTCTATGGCATCCGCGGGCGGCTGAAGAGCCGGCTGGGCGACGTCGGCGTCGACCTGGCGGTGCAGTACATCAACGACCGCAGCTACGCCGTCCTGGTGCCGCACCCCGAACTGGCCTCCGACCGCCTGGGCGCGAACGCGAAGGCGTCGTACGACCTCACCTACTACCCCGACGGCATCCCGTACCAGCGCAAGGAGACCCTGTCGGTCTCGCTCACGCTGACCCAGGACTTCGGCAACGTCCGACTGACGTCCATCACGGGCTACGGCGACTTCAAGGGCGGCCTGGGGTTCAGGCTGGCGCGGCCGGGCCAGGGGCCGGCAGATCCCATCGGGCTCACCATCAACGAGCCGGCCGACCAGTGGTCGCAGGAGCTGCAGCTGAGCGGCATGGCCGACTCGCTCGACTGGGTGGCCGGCGTCTACTACATCAGTTTCGACGGTGTCGACCAGCGCAAGCTGCAGCGCTACCGCATCGGCTTCACGCCGTTCGACACCGACCAGAAGGCCGGCGGCAACGCGGTGGCCGCGTTCGGTGACGTCAACTGGCGGCTGAGCCCGACCGCGCGGCTCAACGTCGGCCTGCGTCACACGCGCGACACCAAGGATGGGGTGTCGGCCTCGACCAGCGACCTGCCGTTCTTCGTCGTCGACCCGCCGCAGACGGCCTCGAAGTCGTGGAGCGCCACCACCGGCCGCATCGGCGTGGACTGGAAGCCCACGCAGCGCACGATGGCCTACGCCAGCCTGTCGACCGGCTACAAGGCCGGCGGCGTGGTGCCCAACTACGAGACCGCCAAGCCGTTCGACATCTACAAGCCCGAGAAGATCACGGCGCTGGAGGTCGGCCAGAAGAGCACCTTCGCCAACGATGGCGGCGTGTTCAACCTCTCGGCCTTCCGCTACGACTACAAGGACAAGGTCGAGATCTACGGCCCCACGCCGGCCACGTTCGGCTTCTTCAACGCGCCCAAGGCGCGCGTGACGGGTGTGGACGGCTTCGTGTCGCTCCGGCTGTCGCGGCACCTGCGCGGCGACCTCAACGCCGCCTGGCTGGACGCCAAGTTCACCGACTTCCCGGCCACCGACGACCTGGGCAACCCCGTCAACTACGACGGCAACCGCATCGCCCGGGCACCCAAGCTGGCCGGCACCGCGGGTCTCGTGCTCGAGAAGCTGCCGGTCGGCGGGTTCGGCCTGGTGCAGGTGCGGGTCGAGTACAGCCGCCGTGGCGAGATCTTCTTCGACTTCAAGAACGACCCCGCATTCCGCACGCCGCCCATCAACTACGTCAACCTGTCGGCGCGGCTCGACTCGACCGATGGCCGCTGGTATGCGTACCTGATTGGCCGCAACATCACCGACAAGCGCTGGATCGAAGGCCTCGCCGTCGCACCGGGCGGTGCGGGCCTGCTGTACTCCACGCCGGTGAACCAGGCCCGCAGCTGGCAGCTGGGTGCGGGCTTCAAGTTCTGAGCATCCCAAGCCCATGAATGCGCCCGGCGTTCGCGAAGAAACGATGGTGCTGCTGCGTTACAAGGTGAACGGCAGCGCCGGTATGACCGACACGTCATTGGTGCGAGCC
>JBILSW010000140.1:0-6929 GCA_044371895.1 Rubrivivax sp. | reverse complement strand
GATGGGTTCGGTCAGGCAGAACGTGACGCCGTCGTGCCGGTAGAACAGCCGACGCTGCCCTGTGCCGTTCGTGTTCGCGACCACGCCGCCGGCACCGAGCTCGGCAAGAACGGCGTCGTAGAAGCGCTTGGACCGCTCGATGTCGCTGGTTCCGAGCATGACGTGGCTGAACACCGGGGGGCTCCTGTGGGGGGGGGTGAAGCCGAGACAGTGTAGTTCGCGCCCGGCGCGCTTCAGACGTCGGCCACCGTGTGGCCTCGCCGCACCAGTGCGCCGCTGTCGACCAAGGACTGAACCACGCGGTCGCCCCAGGCGGCCACGGCGCCTTCCGGGCAGCCCAGGCGCTGCCACACTTGGCCCAGCAGCGGCGTCGCGGCTATCCAGCCGCGCAGGGCCGCGTCGTCCTGCTCTCGCACCTCCATCAGGTGGTACTTCAGAAGCACGCGCGCACCGTGTTTCAGGTGGCGGACAGGGTCGGCGCGGAAGCCGGCCAGTCGATGTCGTGCCCGGGCCAGCGCCTCCGCCACGTCATCGAAGGGCGCCCCGTGGCCGGGGATCACGTGGCGGGGCGCGAGCCGCTCGATCAGATCCAGCACCACGGCGACGTCGTCGAAGCCCGGTTCGCCGTCGAGTTCGGGGAACACGACGCCGAAGCCGTTGCCCCACAGCGCGTCGGCGCTGATCAGCACGCCCTCGCGCTCGTCGAACAGCATCAGCGAATGCGGGTCGTGCCCGGGAGCGCGCAGCGCCAGCCAGCGTCGCCCGCCGACGGCCAGCACCTCGCCGGGCGCGAGCATGCCGTCGGGCGCGAAACGTTCGCAGGTCTGGCCGGTGCTGCCGTGGCTGAGCGCGTGCGCGTCCCAGGCCTGCGCGGCATCGTGCAGCCCGGGCGGGACGTCGAGGCGGCAGCCGAAGGTGCGCTGCAACGCCGCGTTGCCGCCGCAGTGGTCGGAGTGGAGGTGCGTGTTGACAACGCGGTCCAGCCGTTCGGCCCCCAGCGCGGCGTGCACCATCGCCACTGTCTGCCCGGCGTGCAAGCTGTGGCTGGCGTCCACGAGCACGGCGCCCTCGCCGGCCTCGCCGTGCAGCAGCACGTTGTTCGACGAGAGCCAGCCGCGCTCAAAGACCTGCAGGCCGTGGCGCCAGCCTGAGGAGTGCGGGGTGATGGTCATGCTCAAGGGTGATCGGGAGTGCGAACCGGAGCGGCTGGAACCGCACTGGGTCGAACGCTATCACTGCTGAGCGCCAGGGCCGGGCGGTGCGCCCGACCGGGCCCCCGGCGTCACGGCCCTTTCATGGACAAAGCGGTCGTCTGGCCCGCGATTCGGGGGTTTTCGGATTTTGTCCAGAACAAAGACGGTAAACCTCCTGGTCGAGACATGTCCGAGGCCCTCATGCCGCCTTTCTTGCCCGCTTGCGAGCCCCCGAGCCATCGCCGCACCTCGCTGGCGGTGGGGCTTGCGCCGCTGATCGTGTTGCTGGTGTTCACAGGCATCGTCATCGGCTGGGTTCCCGCCGACACGGGCCTGGCCGCGTTGCTGGCCTGCACGCTGTTCCTGGCTGCCGACCGCGTGCTGCTGCCCAACGGCCGCCTGCTCTGACCGCCCGCCGAGCGGCGGCGGCGCTGCGACAATGGGCGTCTCGCGCTTCACCGCCGCCGCCCATGACGCCCGACGCGCCCGAACACGACCGCACGGAAATCACCTCGCCGCCCCCGGGCCCTTCGGCGGACATCGACCTCGGCTTCGGCAAGACCGAGGTCCACGCGCCGCCGTCCAAGCCTGCGGCGCCCGACATGGGCAACGGGCTGCCCGTCGGCACGCGCCTACACGAGTTCCAGATCACGCGGCTGGTCGGCGAGGGTGGCTTCGGAATCGTCTACCTGACGATGGACACCATGCTCAAGCGCCGCGTGGCGCTGAAGGAGTACATGCCCAGCTCGCTGGCCGCGCGCGACGACACCAGCCAGGTGCAGGTCAAGAGCGAGCGCTACCGCGAGACCTTTGACGCCGGGATGAAGAGCTTCATCAACGAAGCGCAGCTGCTGGCCAGTTTCGACCATCCGTCGCTCGTCAAGGTCTACCGCTTCTGGGAGCAGAACGGCACCGCCTACATGGTGATGCCGTTCTACGAGGGCAAGAACCTGCGCGACACGCTGCGCGCGCTGCCGGGCGCGCCTTCCGAGGACTGGCTGCGCACGCTGCTGCAGCCGCTGACCGAGGCGCTGCAGGTCATCCACGCGCAGAACTGCTACCACCGCGACATCGCACCCGACAACGTGATGATGCTGGCCGACACTGGCCGGCCGCTGCTGCTGGACTTCGGCGCCGCACGCCGCGTGATCGGCGACATGACGCAGGCGCTGACAGTCATCCTCAAGCCGGGCTACGCGCCGGTGGAGCAGTACGCCGAGATCCCGGGCATGAAGCAGGGCGCCTGGACCGACGTGTACGCTCTGGCCGCGGTGGTGCACTACGCCATCACGGGCCGCACGCCGCCGCCGAGCGTGGGCCGCTTGCTCAACGACACGTACCAGCCCCTCGCCCAGGTGGCGGCGGGCCGCTACAGCGCGGATTTCCTGGCTGCGGTCGACCATGCGCTGGCCGTGCGGCCCGAGATGCGCACGCAGAGCGTGGCGCAGTTCCGCGAGCAGATGGGCCTGGACGGCAGCGCGCCGACGAGCATCCGCAGCGCACCCCCGCCGGCCACCACCAGCAACGAGCCTACGGTACGGGTGCCGCCGCCGGCCGCCCGTGTCCCGGCCGCCACGCCAGCCGTCCTGCCCGCGCCACCGGCCGCCTTTGCGCAGACGCTGATGCAGCCGCCATCGGCGCCCGCGCCGGCGGCCGAGAAGAAGGGCAACGGCGCCGCAGTCGGCATCGGCATTGGGGCTGTCGTCGTGGCCGCCGCAGGTTTCGGCATCTGGTCGATGAGCTCCAAGCCGGCTGCACCGCCGGGGGTTTCTGCTGCGCCCGCCTCCGCGCCAGCACCCGCGCCCGCGCCCGCGCCCGCGCCCGTAGCCCTCGCCCGCTTCGAGACCGAGCGCGAGTTCGACCGCATCGTGGCGGGCCAGTCGGCCGACTTCGGCCTCAAGGCCGAGGCGGCCAAGACCGACCTCAGTGTCGCCGCCAAGGACCAGGTGCGCTTCACGCTCACGGCCCAACGCGACGGCCACCTGTACGTGATCGGCCAGAGCGCCGACGGTTCGCTGGCGCTGCTGGTGCCCAACACCCAGTCGCCCAAGGTGCAGATCAAGAAGGGCCAGGTCTACAGCTTCCCGACCAAGGACCGCTTCGAGCTGCCTGCGGCCGAACCGCTGGGCACCGGCCGGTTGCTGGTGCTGGTGTCGGCGCATCCGCGCGACTTCAGCGCCTTGGCGCCCAAGGCCACCGGTCCGGTGAAGGAGTTCGCCAGCGGCGACGCGGCCACGCAGCTGCTGCAGGCCTGGAAGGGCACGGGCTCCATGCTGGCCGGCGTGCCGCAGTGCGCCGGCGGTGGCAGCGATTGCGCCGACGAGTACGGCGCGGCCCTGATGACCTTCAACACCGTGCGCTGAGCGCCCGCACGGCCTGGCGTCCGTGAACAAGGCCTTTGTCAAGGAGCCCAGCGGCGACGACGACGACGAAGCCGCCGGCCTGCTCCCGCAGCTGCCGGGCACGCGCAACTACCTCACGCCGCAGGGCTACGCGCGGCTGCGGCAGGAGCTCGTGGATCTCATCGAGCGCGAGCGCCCCAAGGTCGTGGAGGTCGTCTCCTGGGCCGCGAAGAACGGCGACCGCAGCGAGAACGGCGACTACCTCTACGGCAAGAAGCGCCTGCGCGAGATCGACCGACGCATCCGCTTCCTGACCAAGCGGCTGGACATCGCCGAGGTGGCGGACCCCAGCCTGCACCACGGCAGCGACCAGGTCTTCTTCGGCGCCACCGTCACCTACGCCACCGCGCGCGGCGAGGAGCGCACCATCACCATCAAGGGCATCGACGAGGCCGACAGCCTGAACGGCGAGGTGAGCTGGATTGCGCCCATCGCCCGTGCGCTGATCAAGGCGCGCGAGGGCGACGAGGTGCAGTTGCTCACGCCCGGCGGGCGCGAGACGATCGAGGTACTGAAGGTGGACTACCCGGCGCCGGGCGCCTGAGCGCGGTCAGCCCTGGCGGTAGCGCGAGACGCGGCTGACCACCGGCGAGCGCCGCAGCGTGCGCAACACGTCGGCCAGGTGCACGCGGTCGCGCACGCTGACGATGAGTCGCAACTCGATCTGTTCCTCGGCGGGCTCGGGGTCCATGTCGATGTGCACGATGTCGGCCTCGGCGCTGCTGACGGCCTGTGCCACCTGCGCCAGCACGCCTTTGCCGTTCCTCACCAGCACGTGCAGGCTGGTGTCGAAGGCGCGCACCAGATCCTCGGCCCATTCGACCTGCATCCAGCGCTCGCTGTCGCGCTCGTACAGGCGCCGGCCCGTGGGGCAGTCGGCCGTGTGCACCAGCAGCCCTTCGCCACGGCCCAGATAGCCCACGACGGGGTCGCCCGGGATCGGCCGGCAGCAGGCCGCGAACTGGATGGAATTGCCTTCGCTGCCGTCGACGAATACCACGCCCTGCGCCGGCGCCTCGTCGGTGGCAAAGCGCGTCAGGCTCAGTGTCACGGCGTCGGGCTTGATGCCGGCTTCGGCCATGAACTGCGCCAGCCGCTTGGCCACGATGACCGCGATCTTGCGGCCCAGGCCCACGTCGACAAGCAGTTCGCCGCGGTTGCGGTTGCCGCCCCAGCGGGCCAGTTGCTGCCACAGTGCGGCGGCGGTCTCGTCGCTGGGGTCGGCGCTGGGCAGCTGCAGGCCCTCGGCGCGCAGCGCCTGGCCCAGCAGCTTCTCGCCGAGCGCGCGCGACTCGTCGCTCTCCAGCGTCTTGAGGTAGTGGCGGATCTTGCTGCGCGCGCGGCCCGTGCGCACCATGGCCAGCCAGGCCGGGTTGGGCTTGGCGCCGGGCGCGGTGATGATCTCCACCACGTCGCCACTCTTGAGCTCGGCGCGCAGCGCCGCCGGCTCGCCGTTGACCTTGGCAGCCACGGTGTGATCGCCGACGTCGGAGTGGATGGCGTAGGCGAAGTCCACCGGCGTGGCGCCGCGCGGCAGCGCCAGGATCTTGCTGCGCGGCGTGAAGACGTAGACCGCGTCGGGGTAGAGGTCGATCTTCACGTGCTCCAGGAACTCGGCGGCGTCGCGCGTCTCGTCCTGGATGTCGAGCAGGCTCTGCAGCCACATGCTCGACAGCCGGCTGTCGGGGCCGGCGCCGGCCTTGTCGCCCTTGGTGTCGCCCACCTTGTACAGCCAGTGCGCGGCCACGCCGGCCTCGGCCACGGCGTGCATGGCCTCGGTTCGCATCTGGAACTCCACCGCCGTGCCCAGCGGGCTCACCAGGGTGGTGTGCAGGCTCTGGTAGCCGTTGGCCTTGGGGATGGCGATGTAGTCCTTGAAGCGCCCGGGCACAGGCTTGTACAGCTGGTGCAGCACGCCCAGGGCCACGTAGCAGTCGGTGAGCGTGGACACGACGATGCGGAAGCCGAAGATGTCGGAGACCTGCGCGAAGCCGGCGTGCTTCTCGCGCATCTTGCGGTAGATGCTGTAGACGGTCTTTTCGCGGCCCGAGACCTGGATCTTCAGCTTGTGCTGGGCGAAGGCCTTCTCCACGTCGCGCTGCACGCGCTCGACGATGTCGCGGCGGTTGCCGCGCGCGCGCTTGACGGCCTTGGACAGCGCCGCATGCCGCCACGGGTGCAGCATCTCGAAGCACAGTTCCTGCAGCTCGCGGTACATCGCGTTCAGGCCCAGGCGGTGCGCGATGGGCGCGTAGATGTCGAGCGTCTCGCGCGCGATGCGCTGGCGCTTGGCCGGGGCCACGGCCTGCATGGTGCGCATGTTGTGCAGCCGGTCGGCCAGCTTGACGAGGATGACGCGCACGTCGCGCGCCATCGCCAGCAGCATCTTGCGGAAGCTCTCGGCCTGGCCCTCCTCGCGGGTGTTGAACTGCAGCTTGTCGAGCTTGGTCAGGCCGTCCACCAGTTCGGCAGTGGGGGCACCGAACTTCTCGATCAGCTCGGCCTTGGTGATGCCCTGGTCCTCGATGGTGTCGTGCATCAGTGCGGCCATGATGGCCTGTGCGTCGAGCTTCCAGTCGGCGCACAGCCCGGCCACCGCGATGGGGTGCGTGATGTAGGGCTGGCCGGTGGCCCGGAACTGGCCCAGGTGGGCCTCGTCGGCGAACTTGTAGGCCTCGCGCACCTGCTTGAGCTCGGCCTTGCCCAGGTAGCCCAGCTTGGCCTGCAGCGCTGCGAAGCTGCTGGCCTCGGGGCCTGGGGCGAGGTCGGCCGGCGCCAGCGGCGCACGCTGCAAGCCCTGCAGCGCGGCGGGCAGCAGTTCGGCGGCGAGTGAACGCAGGCTCATGCCCGGAATTTATCGCGGAAGGTCGCTCGCACCCACGGCAAGCCCTGAAACGACGAGGGCGCCCGCAGGCGCCCTGGACTTCAGGCAGGGGGCGGTTTCAGACCGGCACCTTGCGCAGCATCTCGATGCCCACCTCGCCGGCAGCGATCTCGCGCAGCGCGGTCACGCCGGGCTTGTTCTTGGTCTCGATCCGGGGCGCGTGGCCCTGGCTCAGCATGCGCGCGCGGTAGGTGGCCGCCAGGACGAGCTGGAAGCGGTTGGGGATCTTTTCCAGGCAGTCTTCGACGGTGATGCGGGCCATGGGTTCGTCCGGGCGGTGGCAAAGGAAGTGCCGGCAGGAACACGCGGTGTTTGCCGGATCTGAACCCGATATTCTAGTTCAGTCCGAGCGACGCGAACACCTGCGACTTCGCGCGCCGCTGCGCGGCGTACTTCAGCCGCTGCGAGTGCACCACCGTCTTCAGGTCGAACAAGGCCGTCTCGAACAAG
>JBILSW010000139.1:0-6945 GCA_044371895.1 Rubrivivax sp. | reverse complement strand
TCTCGCGCAGCAGGTGTTCCCGGATGTCGGCCCGAAGCACGGACGGATCGCGCAGGACCTTCTGCCACTGCTCGTCCTTCATCCACTGGTACTCGTCCTGGCGCGTGCGGCCGAGCTGCGTGATGGCTTTGGGCACCTTGGCGGCCCGAGGCGCCACAGGCGCCACAGGCGCGGCCCATGCGCCACGGGCGCCCGCCAGGGCGGCGCCCGTGGCGGTGCCGACGAGGAGTTGGCGGCGGTCGATCATCGAACAGTGTCCCCCGGACCCTGGACCGCTGACTGTAGCGCCCCGGCCGCGGCTGCCAGCCGGCGCGGCGGCCCTGCTAACCTCGGCGGTCTTCCACAGCGTCATCCGCGCCGCGGCGCCCACTGGCCATGACCTACTGCGTCGGCGTCCGGCTCAACGCCGGGCTCGTGTTCCTGTCGGACTCGCGCACCAACGCGGGCCTCGACGCGATCAGCACTTTCCGCAAGATGATGATCTACGAGCAGCCGGGCGAGCGCTTCATGGTCATGCTCTCAGCCGGCAACCTGAGCATCAGCCAGAGCATCCGCGAGGTGCTTCAGGTCGAGAAGATCCCCGGGGCCGAGGGCGAGGAGCCCATCACCATCTGGAACGCCCGGAGCATGTTCGACGCCACGCGCGTGCTCGGCAGCGCGGTGCGCCGCGTGTACCAGCAGGATGGCCCCTCGCTGAAGGCCGCCGGCGTGGACTTCAACGCCAGCATGATCTTCGGCGGCCAGATCAAGGGCGAGGCCATGCGCCTGTTCCTCGTCTACAGCGCCGGCAACTTCATCGAGGCCACGCGCGAGACCTGCTTCTTCCAGGTGGGCGAAAGCAAGTACGGCAAGCCCATCCTCGACCGCGTGCTGACCCCCACCACGCAGCTTGACGAGGCCGCCAAGTGCGCGCTGGTGAGCATGGACAGCACGCTCAAGAGCAACCTCAGCGTGGGCCTGCCGCTGGACCTGCTGGTCTACCGCGAGGGCCGCTTCGCCAGCGATGAGCACGTGTGCATCGACGAGCACAACCCCTACTTCCGCATGATTCGCGAGACCTGGGGCCAGCGCCTGCGCGAGGTGTTCGAGGGCATCGACGACCCGCGCTGGGACGGCGGTGACGCCACCCACCCGCTGATGGCCGGCAGCGCGCGCTTCGAGCCGATGCGCAAGATCACGAGCCCCGGGGAGCGGATCGTCTAGATGATGCGCGCCCTGCCCGACACGCGCACCATCGTCTTCAGCCACGCCAACGGCTTTCCGGCCGGCGCCTACCGGGTGCTGTTCGAGGCCTGGCAGGCTGCCGGCTGGCGCGTGCTGGCGCTGCCCAGGCTCGGCCACGACGAGCGCTTCCCCGTCACCAGCGGCTGGCCGCGGGTGCGCGACGAACTGCTGGCCTTCATCGACGAGCAGGCTCCACGCCAGCGCGTGTGCCTGGTCGGCCATTCGCTGGGCGGCTACCTCAGCCTGCTGGCCGCGGCCCGCCGGCCCGGGCTGGCGCGCGCCATCGTGCTGCTCGATTCACCGGTGCTCGCCGGCTGGAAGGCGCACAGCCTGCACGTGCTCAAGCTCACCGGCGCCATCTGGCGAGTGAGCCCGGGGCGCGTATCGCAGCGGCGTCGCGAGCGCTGGCCCTCGGCGGATGCTGCGCTGGCGCACTTCCAGGCCAAGCGCAGCTTCGCCGTGTGGGACCCCCGCGTGCTGGCCGACTACGTGGCTGCAGGCACCGAGCCCGATCCCGACGACGCCAACGGCCAGGGCGTGCGGCTGGCCTTCCGTCGCGAGGTAGAAACGCGCTTCTACAACACGCTGCCGCACAACCTGTCGGCCACGCTGGCCCGACATCCGCCTGGCTGCCCCATCGCCTACGTGGCCGGCACGCGATCGGCGGAAGGCCGCACCGTGGGCCTGGCCGCCACACGCGCGCTCGCGCACGGGCGCATCCGCTGGCTGGAAGGCTCCCACCTGGTGCCGATGGAGCAGCCCGCGGCGACCGCGGCCACGGTGCTGGAGCTGCTGGACGAGATGCGTCCGCCCGGCTGATTCAGTCTTCGTAGCGCCCCAGCCGCACGGCTGTGCCGCCGGGCTTCAGGTTGTGCGTGCCGGGCATCACCAGCACGCAGTCGTCGTAGGGCGTGTGCCAGAGGTGCTCGCCGTCCTGCGCCAGCGGCGTGCCGGACTTGGGGATGACGCCCAGGCCCTCGGTAGGCAGCAGGAAGTGGAAGCCGGTGCTGCGGGCAACCACGGCCTCCGTCACCCGCACCAAGCGCTGCCGCGGCGGCAGAGGCACGCGCGTGTGGGCGGCCACCCAGCCGGCGTCGGCCAGGCCCTCCAGGCCCAGGAAGCGCACCAGCGCGTCGATGGCCACGTCGGCGGCGGCGCGCTCCCAGTGCTGCCCGCACTCGATAAGCAGGGCCTGGCGTGGCGAGCTCGGGTCGCCGAAGCCCCCGCGCTCCACCATGCGCAGTCCCGCCGGGTGGCCGGTGTCGATGAGCAGCACGCCCGGCACGCCGAGGCGGCGCGAGTAGGCGGCGTGCTTGTCCTGGGTGCCGCACACCATCAACGGCACGCAGGACTCGCCCATGGAGTGGATGTCGAGCAACCGGTCGGCGGCGTCCACGAAGGGCCGCAGGGCGCGGGCGCGCCGCAGTTCCCGGCTGTCGCGCGGGCCCGCCAGCACCTCGTCGGCCCAGACGCGGTTGAGGTCTTCGTCCACGCAGCGCGAGGGGTAGGGATCGGCCGGGTCGAAGCGGGCGTAGGCCTCCACGTTGGCGAAGGCCAGCGTCAACGTACCGCGCAGCGGCCGCCAGCCGGCCTGCACCTGCTGCAGCAGCCAGTCCAGCGCGATGGCGCCGCAGATCTCGTTGCCGTGGGTCAGCGCCTGCACGTGCACCACGGGGCCGGGGGCGTCGGCGCGCAGCCGGTGCACGTGGTCGACGCCCGTGTTGCCCGCTCGCCAACGGGCGATGTCCGGGGCCGCCAGCTCGACCGGGGGCACGACAACGAGCGCAGCAGGATCATTCATCGGGGAACTCATCAGTTCATCCAGGCGCCGCACGAAGGCACGCCGCTTGCTCGGAGGGCCGGCCTAGTATCGCCGCGGCGGCGCTACGGGCCGACACCGATGGCCGCCCCCGGCACAACGCATAGCATTCGCGCCACTTTTGCACCAGCCAGGTGCCCGGCCGCCTGCGGCGGCGCGGCACCGCCCCTTTGTCGCCAGGAGAGCATCACCATGCAAGAACGCGAGATCCGCCAGTTGATCGAAGAGGTGCGCGACGGCACCCTGCCCCGCCGCAGCTTCATCCAGCGCATGGTGGCGGTGGGCCTGACGGCACCCATGGCCTCGATGATGCTGATGCACGCGGGCATCGCGCAGGCGCAGACGGCCATCCCCTACAAGCCCACCAAGCGCGGCGGCGGCGGCACGCTGAGGCTGCTGTGGTGGCAGGGCCCGGTGCTGCTGAACCCGCAGTTCGCCACCGGCACGAAGGAGCAGGAAGGTTCCCGCATCTTCTACGAGCCGCTGGCGGCCTGGGACGCCGACGGCAACCTGGTGCCGGTGCTGGCCACCGAGATCCCCAGCACGGCCAACGGCGGCCTCACGGCCGACGGCCGCAGCGTCACCTGGAAGCTCAAGCGCGGCGTCACCTGGCACGATGGCCAACCCTTCACGGCCGACGACGTGGTCTTCAACTGGGAGTACCACCGCGACCCCGCCACCAGCTCCAGCTGGATCAGCACCTACCGCGACATCACCGTCACGAAGGTGGACTCGCACACGGTGCGCATCACGTTCCCGAAGCCCACGCCGTTCTGGGCCGAGCCCTTCGTGGGCACGGTGGGGATGATCATCCCGCGCCATGTGTTCAAGGACTTCATGGGCACCAAGAGCCGCGAGGCCCCGGCCAACACGCGGCCGGTGGGCACGGGCCCGTACAAGATCGTCGACTTCAAGCCGGGCGATCTGGTGCTGGCCGAGGCCAACATGAGCTACCACGTCCCGAACCGGCCGCACTTCGACCGGCTCGAGATGAAGGGCGGCGGCGACGCCACCAGCGCCGCGCGCGCGGTGCTGCAGACCGGCGAGTACGATTTCGCCTGGAACCTGCAGGTGGCCGACGAGATCCTCAAGGGCCTCGAGGCCGGTGGCCGTGGCAAGGTGACGATCGTGCCCGGCGGCAACATCGAGTTCATCATGCTCAACGTCACCGACCCCTGGAACGAGGTCCAGGGCGAGCGGGCACATGCGAGCAGCCGCCACCCGGCCTTCAGCGACAAGGCCGTGCGCGACGCGATGGCGCTGCTGGTCGACCGCCAGGGCGTGCAGAACTTCATCTACGGCCGCACCGGCGTGGCCACGGCGAACTTCCTGAACAACCCGCAGCGCTTCCGCAGCAACAACCTGAGGTTCGAGTTCAGCATCGACAAGGCGAACCAGATCCTCGACGCCGCGGGCTGGGTTCGTGGGTCCGACGGTATCCGCGCCAAGGGCGGCGTGAAGCTGAAGTTCGTCTACCAGACCTCGGTGAACAAGCCGCGCCAGGACACGCAGGCCATCGTCAAGAGTGCCTGCCAGCGCGCGGGCATCGACCTCGAGCTCAAGAGCGTGACGGCGGCGGTGTTCTTCGGCGGCGACCAGGCCAACCCGGACACCTACACCAAGTTCTGGGCCGACATGCAGATGTACACCACCACCATGACGCAGCCCGACCCGCAGCTGTTCATGGAGCAGTACTGCTCGTGGGAGTTCGCGCAGAAGGACAACAAGTGGGCCAAGCGCAACATCCTGCGCTGGAAGAACGACGAGTACGACCGCGCTCACCAGCAGGCGCAGAGCGAGCTCGATCCGGTCAAGCGCGCGGCCCTGTTCATCCGCATGAACGACCTCATCGGTGCCAGCAACCACATCATCCCGGTGGTGTTCCGCCCGCGCGTGTCGGCGGCCGGCCTCAAGCTCGCGGCGCCGCTGTCGGGCTGGGACAACGACATGTGGGCCCTGCCGCACTGGTTCAAGGAGGCGTAATGCGCCGGGCCGCCGCGGCGCGGCGGCCCCTTTCACGGCCCGTTCGGGCTGAGCTTGTCGAAGTCCCGCTGCCCGAAGCGAGCAGGCCCTTCGACAAGCTCAGGGCGAACGGAGGTTCTTTCCTCCTTCTCGTGCATCCCCCTTGGGTTCCTACATCCTCCGCCGCCTGCTGATAGCGGTGCCGAGCCTGCTGGGCATCAGCATCGTGCTGTTCACGGTGCTGGCCCTGGCGCCTGGCGACCCCTTTGAGGAGCTGGCCACCAACCCCAACGTGCCGCCCGAAGTGCGCATGCAGCTGCGCGCCAGCCTGGGCCTGGACGATCCCGTCTGGCAGCGCTACTGGCACTGGCTGACCAGCATGCTGCAAGGCGACTGGGGCTTCTCGTTCATCAGCCGGCTCGACGTCGACACGCTGATCTGGCAGCGGCTGCCGGTCACCATCGCCATCATCGGCCTGAGCCAGCTGCTGGCGCTGGCCATCGCGCTGCCGGTGGGCATCCTGGCCGCCGTCAAGCCCTACAGCTGGTTCGACCGCATCGCCAGCACGCTCAGCTTCATCGGCTTCTCGCTGCCCACCTTCTTCACCGGGCTGCTGTTCATCCTGTTCTTCAGCATCTACCTGGGCTGGTTCCCGTTCGTCTTCCAGAGCGAGATCACCGCCACGGGCTGGGACTGGTGGGTGGCGCAGTTCAAGCAGAGCATCATGCCGATCATGGTGCTGGGCCTGTTCCAGGCCGCCAGCTGGATGCGTTACGTGCGCTCCAGCGTGCTCGACGTGGTGCGGCTGGACTACGTCACCACCGCGCGCAGCAAGGGGCTGAAGGAACGCGTGGTGATCATGAAGCACGTGGTGCGCAACGCCCTCATCCCCGTGGTCACGCTGGTGGCGCTGCAGATGCCGGGCATCTTCGGCGGCGCCATCGTCACCGAGCAGATCTTCCGCATTCCCGGCATCGGCAGCCTGCTCATCGACAGCATCCTGCGCAACGACACGCCGGTGATCATGGCGGTGACCTTCGTCTTCGCCATCCTGGTGGTGGCCTTCAACCTGATCGCAGACCTCCTCTATGGCTGGCTCGACCCCCGCATCTCCTACCGCTGAAGCGGCGGTGCGCAAGCCGGTGAGCACCTCGCCCTGGGCCGAGGCCTGGCGGCGCTTCAAGCGCCACCGCCTGGCCTACGGCAGCCTGTGGCTGCTGGCGCTGCTGTCGCTGGCGGTGCTGCTCGGGCCCTACGTCTGGACGATCGGCATCAACGACATCGACTTCGGTGCGCGCCTGAAGGGCCCGAGCGCCACCCACCCGCTGGGCACCGACGACCTCGGCCGCGACCTGCTGGCCCGCATGCTCTACGGCGGCCGCATCTCGCTGGCGGTGGGCCTGGCGGCCATGCTTACCGGCATCCTGATCGGCGTGGTGGTGGGCGCCATCGCCGGTATCTCGCGCGGATGGGTCGACGCCTTCCTGATGTGGCTGACCGACCTCTTCCTCAGCCTGCCGCAGCTGCCGTTGCTGCTGCTGCTGATCTTCTTCTTCCGCGACCCGCTGAAGGCCGTGTTCGGGCCCGAGGTGGGCATCTTCCTGCTCATCGTGCTCGTCATCGGCGGCCTGAGCTGGATGCCGGTGGCGCGGCTGGTGCGCGCGCAGTTCTTCAGCCTGCGCGAGAAGGAATTCGTCGAGGCCGCCCGCGCCCTGGGCGCGAGCACGCAGCGCCAGGTGGTGCGGCACATCCTGCCCAACGCCCTGGGGCCAGTGATCGTGGCGGCCACCATCAACATCGCCGCGGCCATCATTGCCGAGAGCACGCTGAGCTTCCTGGGCCTGGGCTTCCCGCCCGACATCCCCACCTGGGGCCGCATCCTCAACGACAGCCGCGACTACCTGGACCTTGCCGTGCACTGGGCCATGTTCCCGGGCCTG